>JAZUSV010000057.1:0-11351 GCA_045606885.1 Candidatus Gastranaerophilales bacterium
CACATGCGCTTAGGTATTGATGTAAAACATGCTGACCAACAAATCAGATCAACAACAGTTCTTCCAGCTGGTCTTGGTAAAGAAGTTAGAGTTTGTGTTATTGCAAAAGCTGACTTAGTTGCAGCAGCAAAAGCTGCTGGAGCAGAAGAAGCTGGTTCAGAAGAAATTATCGACAAAATTTCTGACGGCTGGTTTGAATTTGATACTTTAATTGCAACACCTGATATGATGCCTAAATTAGGTAAATTAGGTAGAGTACTTGGTCCAAAAGGCTTAATGCCAAACCCAAAAACAGGTACTGTTACAACTGATGTAGCTAAAGCAGTTAAAGACGCTAAAGCTGGTAAAGTTGAATTTCGTGCTGATAAACAAGGTATGATTCACGTACCTCTTGGAAAAATGAAATTCAGCGCTGATGATTTAATGAAAAACTTTGCTACACTAGCAGACGCTGTTATCAAAGCTAAACCATCTGCAGCTAAAGGAACTTATTTAAAATCAGTATATTTAACAACTACAATGGGCCCTGGTATCAAATTAGATGCTAAAAATACACCTGCTGAAGTTAAAGAATATGTTGGCTAATTTAAGTAATAAATTTATGAATAGCACAGCCTATAAGAAATTTAGGGCTGTGCTTTCATTTTGCTTTCATTACCTACATAAAAGATTTTTGTGGGGCGTGTTTAAAAAAATAGATGAAAAATTTTTTAAATTTTTGTTTGTTGGCTTTTTGAATACTGCTTTTAGTTATTTTATATATGCTGTTTTTATCACTATTGGTTTGGTTGCAAATGTTGCTTTATTTTTTCAGTATATAATCGGGGTTTTGTGGAATTTCAAAACAACAGGAACGATTGTTTTTCAAAACAAAAACAATAAATTAATTTTTAAGTTTATTTTAAGTTATGTTTTTACATTTTTGATTAATAGTCTATTTTTGGCGTTTTTGACTCGCTTTTTGAATGCTTATGTTGCTCAGGCGGTTTTAATTATGCCAATTGCGCTATTGTCTTTTGTAATTTTAAAAAAATGGGTGTTTCTTGAAAAATAACCTCAATGTTATGTTAAGTTAAGATTAATCCATAAGGTCTTTACTCGTCTTAATCAGCCTGTACAATAGTAATAGTCGGAGTTATTAAGGTGCAAATGATGATTAAATTAGATTTTACTAATATTTCAAACCAAATTATTGGTGACGAGGGCTTGGATTTAGCTCAGTCTTTTCAAGAATATGCACCGAAAATTCAAGAAATAATCACAAATTTAAACATGAAAAAGGACAAGCCTGGCTCTTGGCTTCAGTGGATGAATTTGGGATATAACGAAGAAACCGTTTGGTATGTTAAAGAATTTGCCGCAATGGTAGACGGCAGATTTGATAACGTTCTGGTTTTGGGAATTGGTGGTTCTGCTTTGGGTGCACAAGCATTATCTGAAGCTTTGTTGAAACCATATTGGAATTTGTTAGATAAAGAACAGCGTGAAAATCTTCCTAAAATCTTTTTCTTGGATAATATTGACCCTGATCAAATAAAAGAATTATTAGAAATTTTGGATTTAAAGAAAACTTTAGTAAATGTTATAACAAAATCTGGTTCAACTGCCGAAACAATGAGCCAATTTATGATAATCAAAGATAAAATGCATGAACTTTTAGGAGATGATTATCGTAAAAATATCGTTGCAACAACGGATAAGCAAGTTGGTATTTTAAGACAATTGGCAAATGAAGAAGGGTATAAAACTTTTGTTGTTCCAGATGATGTTGGCGGCAGATTTAGTGTGTTTTCTGCTGTAGGACTTGTTCCATTAGCATTGGTTGGAATTGATATCGATGAAATTATTCGTGGTATCAAAATCATGGATTTAACCCTAAAAAATACAGATATCAATAAAAATATTGCTGCTCAGAATGCTTTAATTCATTATTTAATGGACAAACAAAAAGGCAAATATTTATCTGTTATGATGCCTTATTCGACTCGCTTAAAATATGTTTCTGATTGGTATGTTCAACTTTGGGCAGAATCTTTAGGAAAAGAATTTGATAGAGACGGAAATAAAATTAACAATGGTCCAACGCCAATTAAGGCTTTGGGGGCAACTGATCAACACAGTCAAATCCAACTTTATAATGAAGGCAAAAATGATAAAATAATTACTTTTATTCGAGTGGATGAGTTCGATAATGAACTATCTATTCCAAATATTTTTGAATACACAGGGTTAAATTATCTTGGTGGAAAAACGATTAATCAACTAATCAATGCCGAAGCTGATTCAACAGCAGTGGCATTAGCTGATTATAAACGTCCAAATTTAACAATAAGATTACCTAAAATTAGCGAATATTATTTAGCTCAATTGTTTTATATGTTTGAAATGCAAACAGCTATAATTGGTGAATTATATAACATTGATGCGTTTAATCAGCCTGGGGTTGAACAAGCAAAAAACTATACCTATGCTTTAATGGGCAGATTGGGTTATGAAGATACTGCAGCAGAATTAAACGAAAAAATTAATAGAGGTATTCAATAATGCTTAAAGGACCATTTTTATCAAAGGATTTTATTGGTGCTAATCCAAACTATGATGAATCTAGGATTGTAATGCTTGGGATGCCTTATGATTGTACTTGCTCAAACAGGGCAGGTACTCGCTTTGGTCCGCAAGCTGCTAGATTGGAAAGCATTGGAATTGAAACATATTCAGTTTATTTTGATACTGAAATGGATGATTTAAACTTTTACGACGCTGGAGATTTAGAATATCCTTTTGGAAATGCTCAAAAAGCTCTTGATATAACAGAACAAAACGTTGATTGTATTTATAATGATAATAAAAAACTTTTAGGCGTTGGCGGAGAACATCTAATTACCTTGGCTTCTGTTAAATCTGTTTTAAAAAAATATGACAATGTTGCAGTAATTCAGTTTGATGCTCATACTGATTTAAGAAAACAATATTTAGGAGAAGAATTAACTCATAGTGGTGTAATGTATCAAATTGCTCAATTAATCGGTTTTGAAAATATTGCACAAATTGGTCTTCGAAGCGGTGAAAAAGAAGAGTTTGATTTAGTTAAAAAATATGACACATTGAAAACTCAAAAAGAACAATTGGATAAATTTAAAGATAAAAATATTTTTTTAACAATTGATTTAGATGTTTTAGACCCAAGTTTGATGAGTGGTGTTGGAACTCCAGAAGCTGGCGGTTTAACATATTTAGAGTTAATGGAATGGATAAAATATCTTAAAAACTTTAATATTGTTGGAGCAGATATCATGGAGCTTGCTCCTGATGTTGATATTACAAAAACATCAACTGCTACAACTTGTAAGTTGATAAGAGAAGTGTTGAATTTGTTGTAATTCCCCTAAATTATAAACAAAACATCAAACCATACAATGACAAGATACCAACAGAGCTGATGATAATCCAAAAGTGTGCCATTGGGTGTAAGTTGTTCCAAATTTCTGCTAGTGTTGATTTCATAGTTTGATTATATAATTGCGTTTAAATTTTTAAATCGTCTATCAGGATTAGTTTGCGATGTAATTTTTGTAAATATTTTTTAACAAATCCTGTTTTCCTTTAAAGATATGCACTTTAAGGCCGTAAATATAATTATGTTTTCCAAGAAGGATTGGTTATGTCTAGTGATTATATAAATCCGTTTAGTGCAAATAATATAACTAGCACAACTTCAACAGCTTCAACCGCTTCCGTTGGTGCTGTTGACAATTCTGATGCTTTAATAATGACAAATAACTCTAGTTCTGCTATGAACTATGTTTTATCTCCATCAGATTTAAAAGAAGAAGATATCGAATTAATCAAAAAAGAATTAGAACGCAAAATTGAAGAGAAAAAAGCCGATTTAGAAAATGCTAAAAATACAAGAGGTTGGGCAACTTCAGCTTGGAATGGAATAAAAGGTTGGTTTGGCGGTGGGGATAAAAAGGTTGAAAGTGAAATTTCTAATTATGAAGTTTTGCTTAGTGGATTAAATTCCGATATTTCAAACATTGATGAAGTGTATAAGACGATTATGGGGGCAGATTTAGATTTAAGTGCTCTTCAAACACTTCAAGGTAGCCAAACTATAGCTAATTTAATTGATAGCGAAACACAAGAAGCAATAATTTTAGAATTAGAAAATCAAATCGCAACATTAGAGGAAAATTTTGAAACCGCTAAAAATTCAAACGGTTGGATTTCGGGTTCTTGGAATTGGTTTAAAAATTGGACAGGGATTGGCGCAAGCTCGAATAAAACAACTGCAGAGGTTGAAGATTTAAAAGAACAAATAGAAAAACTGAAAAAAGGCGAAGCAGATTTTGCTACAACTTTTAAAAATATTACAGGTCAAGATTTAAACTATGATAACTTAAATTCACTTTTAAGTGGACAAGAAGGTACGGGACTTGATTCAATATCGGATGCAGGAAAATCGGTAAACAATTATTCCGAAGGTCAAAAGATGTGTACCGATGTTGTAGGTGATATTGCATCTGGTATCCTTGCGGTTGCAGCAATTGCTGCTGCACCTTTTACGGGTGGTGCGTCAATTGCCTTAGCAGCAGGTGTTGGTGCTGCAACTAAAATTGCAATTAAAGCTTCTGATTGTATTGGAAACGAGAAAAAATACGGTTGGAAAGATTTGGGCTATGACCTTATAACAGGTTCAATAAATGGTGCTATGGCTCCAATTTCAAACGGTCTTGGTGGTGCTGCTGGTACAGGTGTTGCAAAAGCGTTTGGTTTAGAAGCACTTGAATCAACTGCTAAAAAAGGCTTACAACAGGCTGTAACACAAGCTGGAAAAGAAGTGGTAGAAGAAGTAATTGAAGAAACTCTTGAACAAGGTGCTAAACAAGCAGGCAAGGGTGTTGTAACAAGAATTTTAGCAAAGCAAGGAACAGATTATGTTTTAAAAGAGGGGGCACAAGCTTCTGTTAAAACTACATTTGGAAAAATATTAGCCTATGGAGCTGATATGGCAGTGGACGGCGCTCTGTCGGGAGCAACGGATGGATTTGCAAGGGCTGCTGCCGAAGGTAGATTTGAAGATATTCCTCAAGAAATGCTGACAGGTGGACTTGGTGGTTTAATTGCTTCGCCTATTATTGGTAGTGGTTTTAGAATTGCTGGCAAAGCCGGAAGTACCGTAATTAATAAAATAAATAATAAAATAACAATTGGAAACTTATTACCAGATGGTACAATGACAAAATTCTCTCAAGGCGAAATGGGCGATTGTGCACTGTTATCTATGTTAGATGGCTTTTTGAGCAATTCAAAAACATCTAAACAAATTCAAAATGCAATTACAACATCTGCTGACGGCGGATATAATGTTAAAATTGGCAAGCAAACTGTAAAAATTGCAAGAGAAGAATTAACTGACGAAATGTTATCAGATACTACAGGAATAAGAGTATTTGAACTTGCATATCAAAAAGCAGGTGGCAGTTTAGATGGTGAATTTGCAGAGCGGGTTGCAAAAACTTTTGGCTTAAATCCTGTTCATATAACATCAGATGGTATTACTGATGAAGTATTGGAAACTATTTCAAAAGATTCTGATAATCTTGTTTTATCATTAGGTGCAAGAGTTGACGCCGATGGTACAATAACTCCTGATGGAGAATTTCAACATTATTTCTCTATTAAAAATGTTGACCCTGAAACAAGAACTCTAACTTTAGTTGATACATACGACACTTCTAAAACATTTGAGATGTCTTTTGATGACGTTAAAACACAAGGTGTTTCAATTGATGGCGGTAGTGTTAAAAAGACAAATTTGCCTAACATTGAAAGAAGTGCGAATGAAGTTGGGTTTAGAGGAGCTGAAAATTTTGAAATATTAAAATCTACTCTTGAAAAAGAAATGAAAGAGAGTGGAAAGTTTAAAGAGGTGCAAATCTATGAAATTTTAGATTATGTAACCGAAGAAAATATTGCGCTTGCAAAAAAATTATGTAGTGATGAAAATTTTCCACAAGGACGAATTTCTTTTATTTTAGATAGTGCTTATGATGCAAATGCTGATGCTAAGATTAAAATATATGATTTATTAAAGCAAGACAACATTCTAAAAAATGAAGATATTGCGAATGTTTTACTTAAAGTTGATGCGGAAAATATTGATTTAAAAATTGAATTATATAATTCTTTAATACAAGATGGGACTATTTCGGTAGATAGAATTTCTACTGCAGTAACTTATGTGACTGAAAAAAAAGTTGATCTTGTAAAAATGTTGTGCGTAGATAAAAATCTTTCTGATGAACAAGTTAAACGTATTATACGTAGAACAAAAAATGCGGATATTAGCTCTACAATTAAAATGTATGAATTGTTAAGACAAGACGAAGCCTTTCCGCAAGAAGAAATTCCTGATATTTTAGTCAGTGTTGGAAAAGATAATGTTTTACTAGGTCAAATGTTGTGTGAAGATAAGAATTTTCCAAAAAACAAAATTTCTAATATTTTATCTGGTACAAACAAGGAAAATATTAATTCTAAAATCAAAATGTATGAATTGTTAAGACAAGACGAAGCCTTTCCGCAAGAAGAAATTCCTAATATTTTAGTCAGTGTTGGAAAAGATAATGTTTTACTAGGTCAAATGTTGTGTGAAGATAAGAATTTTCTAAAAAACGAAATTTCTAATATTTTATTTGGTACAAACAAGGAAAATATTAATTCTAAAATCAAAATGTATGAATTGTTAAGACAAGACGAAGCCTTTCCGCAAGATAGAATTGGGGTTATTCTTAAGTCTGTAAACGAAAAAAACCTTTCTCTTGCGCAAATGTTGTGTGCTGATGAAACTTTCCCAAAAGATAAAATAGGAAAAGTGTTAGATGAAGCAAACGAGGAAAACCTTTCTCTTGCGCAAATGTTGTGTGCTGATGAAACTTTTCCAAAAGATGAAATAGGAGAAGTGTTAAATGGTACTTATAAAACAAACGTTGATTCAAAAATTGAATTATATAATTTACTCAAACAAGATGAGACATTCCCAATGGATAAAATGCACGTAGCCCTGAATGAAGAACGGGCTATGTTTGCAATTATAACTTCAGATAATAAAACATTATATGAGCGTGCAAAAATTATGCTTACGCAAGGTTTTGAATGTCATGAAATTATGGAAGTTGCAGAAAATGAGCTATATTATAAGCGTACAATGGAACTTCTTGCAAAGCCCAATATGGACAAGGACAAATGGGAAATTATTCATTTTGCTAAAACTCCAGATTCTAGAGAATATGCGAACATTTTAGAGTTATCCGATTATTTCAGCGGCACTTTAATATTAGAATACGAAATTAGGGGACAATTAGGCGAAATTTGTACAAATCAAAATTATATCAAAAATAAGGAACTTATTTTAAAAGTAAGTAGCGATAAAAAATTAAAATTTGAAGCGCAATCTCTATTAACAGATAAAATTTTAGGTATTTACGATAATGATTATTCAAAATTAACACTAAGAGAAAAAATGCAACAAATTAATATCCTAAAAGAAGCACAATCTTGTGATATTTTTACGGCTGAAGAAAGAAATTTTTTAAATATTGATAATGAAATTATTGAATTGCAAGAAGCAATCAAAAAAGTTATTAACACTACCGCTGTTTCGAAAGAAGCAACCCATCAAATGATGAGTGGATTTTTTGCAAACAATAATCCTCAATTAGACAATTTATTATCAACAACGGATTTTAGCCAATTTGGCAAAAATGGTTTACCTTTAGAATATTCCCGTCAAACATTTGTCAGTGATTTATTGGAAACTTTAAAAGATTTACCAGAAACAGAACAGGCAGATATTTTAAATAAATTGGGTATTACATTGACAAACGTTGATGATGTAATCGGATATGACGGAATAATTGATTTATCTAAATTATCTTCCGAGGGGGTTGAAGGCGATATTCTATCTTTAGCAACTAAATTCATCAAGGAAAACTCTATTTCAACAGGGGATAGCGAATTAGATGAAGCATTAAATTCATTAATTCAAGGTATGCCTGAATTTATTAATATTATTGGCAAACAACAACATCAAACTCAAGATTTTTCGCTGGATATCCATGTGTTAACTGTATTAAAAGAAGCAATGAGTAATCCAAATTATCAAAATTTATCAAATCAAGATAAGTTCTGTTTAAAATTTGTTACTATCTTGCATGATATAGCTAAATTGGAAGGTGTTGTTGATGACGGACACGCTGAATTATGTGCGCTTTATGCGAGGGATATTTTAAATAAAGATACGATTTCATTACCTGTTGAAATGAAAGATAGAATTTATGAATTAATTAAAAATCATCATTGGCTTGCTGATTATAATACGGGAAAAATTAAAGCAGATAATGTTGCTGTATTATATAGAAGAGCGGGTGATTTAGAAATTGCTCAAATTATGGCTGAAGCTGATTTAAAAGGTGTTAAAGCTGACGGTAGTTTTTATGACGCATACGGAAAGGCTTTGGATGATAATATGCAGATGCCTGTTCAAAGCACATTATCAGAGATTAATAGTCAAGGTCAAATGTTTTTAACTAATAAAATTATTGATTCAAGTAAAATTCCGACAGTAATTCATAATGGCACAGAGTACCAAGTTATTAATTTTGCTGATTTATCCAAAGATTTTGATTTGCAAAAATATGGTTTTGAACCTGGAACAACGGTTGATAATTTAAGATTGATGATTCATACGGTGCATATTAAACAATTAAATACTTTGGAAAATGTATATGCGTTGAGCGATCCTAGCTATCAAGGGTATTTATGCGTTTCTTATGTTTCTGCCAATAATCACGCAACATATTGCAATAATAAATTTGGAGTAAGTTTAGAAACAGAGCAAGTTAATATAGCTAATGCAGCAAAATCAAATCAAGGCTCTGGTTGCGGTAAAGATTTTTCAAGATTTAGCAAAACTATAACAGGAAAAGATGAAACAAGCCAACATAGAAGTTTGATACCTAGCTTAATAAAGCAAACATTAGGATTATCAAATGATGAATATGCTGAATTATTTGCTCAAGTGCAAAAATATAAATATACATCACAATTGGATAATATATCAGCAATTAAAATTGGCGATAAAACGTTTACAGGAACAGAAATTAAAGAGGCAATTTTAAAAGCTGACGATTTAATGATAACATCAAAATCGACTCACAATGAAGCAAACTTATATTCCCCTAAAGTAAATGCTGTTATTGCAAAAGTTGATAGCCTAGATAAAGTACCGCAAGAACTATTAGATTTTGCACAAACTCATAATTTACCAATTTACTTATTAGGCGAATAAATTGGTATTCTCTTTTGAATTTTTTGGCGAAATTTTTAATTCTTCAATGTATATAAACTCAGGTAGCAGTACAGAAAAATCGGCGTAAATTGTGCTTTAGAGAGTTTGATAATTATTTGTCAGATGTAGAATTCAAACTTCCACGTCTTAATTTTAAAAATTTTGGCATTTTGTTGTTTTTATTTAAAACTTCATCATTGACCCAATGCGCAATTAATTTTCCGTTTTCATCATAAACAAATTGCTCATTTGTGTCGACTTCTAAAGAAACGCTTATTAAATTTCTAAACTTTGAATAGCCATACGTTTTTATAGGATAGGTTTCACCACTTGTAATATCAACCTTAATTAAGCTTCCTAAAATATTGTAATAAAATGTGTAATTTGGCTCTTCGCTGTATGTGATAGCGTACGAAATCAGAGTGTTTTTAATATAAAAAGGACATAGTGTTCGATTATTAATTGATAAATAATTTTTTTGAATGGCATCAATATTTTCTTTTCTGTTTGGGTCTTTTTTATATTTTGAGAAAAAATCCTTTTCAAGCTTTTTTTGAACATCCCTAAAAGCTTCAATTCTAGCAGTTGCTTCGTTATATTTAATTCCTGCTTGAATAACTTCCTGTGAATTAGCAGAAATAAAAATCATCAAAAATAAAATTAAAAATAGTTTACGCATTCAAATCCTTTAAAATATCATTTTCGTTATCAATTAATTTTATTTTTTCATTACTTCTAAAATATGTTAATTGTCTTTTTGCAAAATTTCTTGTGTATTGTTTGATTTTATCTATTGCAATTTCAATATTTTCAAATTCAAAAAATTCGCTGTAGCCAATAGTATTTCTAATTATTTTAGAATTAGGATATTTCTTGTTATTTTTTTGCCATTCTTCGTATAAACCTAATTTCATCATTTCGTCAACTCGTAAATTTATTCTTTCGTATAAAATTTCTCTTTCAAAATTTGGCATATACCAAACACTATCAAAAACAGTGTTGTTTTTTCTTTTATATTGGCTTATTGGTTGACCTAGTGCTAAACACATTTCAATTGAGCGGATGACTTTATCTTTGTTGTTTGGGTGAATTAAATTTGCTCGAACTTCGTCTAAAGATTTTAATTTCTCCCAAAGCTCTTCATTTGATAATTTTGATAAATCTTCTCTTAGATTTTGATTAATTGGGCATTCAGGAAGGCTTTTTTCATCTAATAAACTTTTAATGTAAAACCAAGTTCCGCCACAAATTATGATATTTTTTCCTTTTTTTTGAATTTCGTTTATTTTTTCTTTGGCTAATGTTGCAAAATCCCCAGCAGAAAACTCAACCGTTGGTTCTAATATGTCAATTAGGTGATGAATAACGCCGTTTTGCTCTTGAAAAGTAGGCTTTGCACTAACAATATCTAAATCTTTATAAACAATTCGAGAATCAGCACAGATTATTTCTGCGTTAATTTTCTTCGCTAGATTTATCGATATTTTCGTCTTGCCCGATGCTGTCGCACCCGTTAATACAATGATTTTTTTGTTCATAGTAATTAAATATTAGCACAACAGCAAACGATATAAAATGAATATAAACAATCAAAAGTATAATTGAAAGAGCAAAGTTTGAGTTAGATAATGCGTTTAAAATTCCTAAAATAACATAAGCGCAATATATTGAAAAATATATTAAAAGTGCTCCGCCAAAGTTTTTCAATAGAAATATAAAAGAATCTTTTAGTGCAATAATCGGTTTTAAAAATTGTTTATCGTCTTCTCTGTAAATAATTGAAGGGAAGTAAAAAATTAAAATAAAATTATAAATCATTGAAGAAAAGATAAAGCATAGTTGCCAAGAATATACTAAATATTTTTGATCAACAGTTAATTTGTCAAAATATTCAATCAAAGCAGAATTGCTTTGAGCTAGTGTTGGAAGGTCTTTTATTATGAAATCTAAGCTTCCAAAAATGTTATGTGCAATTTTACCCGTAAGGAACAAAACTAAT
>JAZUSV010000058.1:0-8760 GCA_045606885.1 Candidatus Gastranaerophilales bacterium
ACTCTTTTTAAAGCCTTCAAAAGAATAGGCTGGCAAAAACAAATTAACTAATACAAAAGCTATGATTATTTTTTTCATTATTATCCTCATCATCAACTCTTTTTAAATAAAAGATGATATTTTTTCATCCCGTAATATAGTATCATATCCCAATAAACACCTGCATCGTTAAACTCGATATAAGCTTGAGGGACAGGTGTCCTTTGGTTTTTTTTGCCCCATTTTGTTCCAATAAATTCCATTGTTTTTTTGCGTATTTTTTCAACGCCTGTTGGTTTTGGATGTGGAAATTTTTCCTCATAAAAAGTTTCCAATACCACATCTTCTTTATAGACAGGAACAACGTGTGCTATTCTTCCATTTTCTTTAAATAAAACGTAAGTTTTTCCATTTTTTTCACGTGGAGTCAAAAGATAATAGCCCTGAGCTATTGTTTTAGATTTAAAAATTATATCTACTCCCAAGCGGAACAAGGGATATGGCGAATACATATATTTTGTATAATCATCTGCTTGATGTGGATCAATTCCAAAAATATAATCAAAATCTGGTTCTTCTAATTGTTCGTAAATTTCATCAAAATTATCTGCGCTAGTTTTTGGAATATTTTCGTTTGCAATAACTAACAAGGTATTTACAAAAAACATAAATACAAATGCAAACAGTGTAATTTTACTTTTAAAATTTACCATAATTACCTATTTATGCTACCATATCGAGTACAGAAAATAAAGTGTTGCAAGCAAATATAGAACAAATTAAGCAGTTTTAAAAAGCTTATTTAGAATTTAATGTATAGTTTTAAAAAATCAATTTTAAATTTATGCTATCGTAAGTCTTTCATCTTGAAATAACTTTTCAACATCTAACACTTGATAAATTTCGCTGTCTTTAACAAAATCCATCATCTTACTTTCGTCTTGGTTTTGAAGTCTATTTTGAATTATTTCATCAAAATCTATGTCCATACTTTCGCATATTTCATCTGCTAAAATGCCGATTTTATATTCTTCAGAATTTAAAATGATTATAGTTGATTTTTCTTTTACTTGCGTTTTTTCAAAGTTTAAAAATCTTCTTAAATCAAGCACGGTGATATATTCGCCTTTTATATTTACAAGACCAAAAATATAGTCTTTTGTGTTTGGAACTTTAATAAATTTTGAATTATTTACCTTAAAAAATTCTTTAACGCTTGCCATGTTGATATAGTATTTAACATTGTTTATGCAAAACGAAACGCCCCTATCATACAAAGCTTTAGAGGTCTGTATTTCAGAAGTAACCTTGATTAAAAGTTCTTTTCTGCTTTTCAAAACTTCTTTTGAATTTTCATCATCCACTAGATATTTGATTATATTTTGAGAAGGTTGAAACTGATGAGCATATTTTTGAGTATATTCAACAATATTATCCACGTTTAAAATATAGACATTTTCACTATCGTGTTGATACATGCCATCAAAGAAATTAATATCTTGTTGGTATGGAACGGGCTCTATTTTTTCTGTTTGTATTTTTCTAATATCACACACTTTATCGCAAATTATTGAAACTATTTCGTTTTTAGTTTTAATTACTAAAATTTTTGCGCTTAAATCATATACAATTCGCTCTTTTTTTAATATTTCTCTTAAGTCTATGACTCCTACAGGCTTTTGCTCAAACTCAATCAAACCCAATATATAAGAAGGCATTTGATGAGAATAATCCATTTCCATAACTTTAATAATTTCAAGAACATTTTGAGTTTTGAGCGCATATTTTCTTGAATTTATTTCGATTAAAGTATAGTTTTCGACATTATTTATATTTGAATCAAGAAAATTCAATTCATTTAAAACTAATTCATTCTTTTGCATCAAAAATTACCACTTTTTCTAATTCGTTTGCATCGTCCATAAATTCTCGCAATTTCTTTTGAGCTTCGACAATATTAAAAACTCCATCGACATTACAGCTTATTGCAGCACACAAGGAATCAACTTTATAAGAATTATATTCAATTGAATCTATGTCTTTTAAAATATATTCTAATCTATGGTGTAACTGTTTTTCATCTTTTGCAAACAAAACTATATTGTATTCATCTTCGTCATTTTTATAAACTTGCTCATCACGCTCAAGATGACTAATAATTTTTTCAGAAATTTTTGAATTTACAATATCAATTTCTTGAAAAGACAGCTCTGAACTTAATTCTGAAAAATTAACAATTTGCGCAATTACAAAATAAACATTGTTTTCATGTTTAATTTCCTTGAATTTGTTAAAAGAAAAATATTTGCTCAATAAGTCATCTTTTTTGCTAACTTTTGAAGCTCTTTCTATATGTCTTGCCTTGAAAAATTTGTATATTTTTTCTTTTACACTTTCTATATCTTCAATATTTTCCCATTTTAATTTGTCACGAGAATAAAAAACCAAATCTGCAATATTTTGCTCTTTGTATTTGAATTCTAATTCTATTTTTGACAAAAATTCGCTTTCTTGAACAACGCTAAACAAATTTGGTGCATATTTTTTATACATAACACTAAGAGTGGTGTTATATTTGTTTAAAACCATATTTCTAAAAATAGGACTTAAAAGAATATCTTTCAAATCAAAATATACTTTATTGTTTTCATCTTCATAAGAAAAGACATTTAAAACACATAAATCATATTCAAAATATTTATGAAAAACGTTAAATATTTCTTGAAATAATTTTTCATCCGCAATTGAAAAATCGTCATTTTTTTCCATATCGCAGCAAAAATTTTCAAAATCAAACTTTTGAATATTTATTTGTTGTTCTTCATTGTCTTGAATTTCAAAATTTTCTTCACTATCTTCGCTTAATTCTTTTTTCAATTCTTGCTCTACTTTAAAATTTTGTTCGCCAATTTTTAAAATTTCTTCTTTATATTCTTCATCTAGCGGATATTTTTCAACAATATTATTTGCTAAATTTAAAAGCTCGTCGTGATTATTTTCTTTTCTTAAAAAATATTCACTATACTGCTCATTTATATAAAACTTTGCATTTGCCTCAGCCAAGATACTATATACAATGATTGGAATTTTTGAAATTTTTTCATTTTCTCTAATTAACTTCAAAAGCTGAAAACCACCCATAAGGGGCATAACAGCATCAGTTATTATCAAATCTGGCGCATAATCAAAAATCATTTCATAGCCAATTTTGGCACTTTGAACACCACAAACTTCCCAGCCATTGTTTGCAAAAAATGTTTTTAAGAAGTTTAGCTGTGTAGCGCTATCGTCTATAATGATTAGTTTTTTTGTCATAACTTAACTTATTTTATATAATTAATTATAATATGATTATACATTTTTTTATTTGAGGGTGGAATATGTCAAAAGAAGTAAATAATAAGAAAATCAACATAAGCAATGAGCTATTAAAAAAACAAATTTTTGATTGTTCGATTTTGTTTATCGCATTTTGTGTAATTTTTTATTTTGTGCGCTGCTTAAACTTTGACAGCTACGATTTAATTATCGTTTTAGTTGTTGCATTTTTAGCAATTGCTTTTGCACTAGAATACAGCAAAAATGCCGTTAAAAATCCGCTTAACAAAATTGTTAGCGAAATGCACGAAAAAACAATTGGCGAAATTAATTCAATTCAAACTTCAAACAGTAATCAATTTGAAAACAATGCAATTTCTGAAAGCAAAATCAGAAGCGTTCAAAGCTATATTGACAATTTGCAAAAATACTCAACCGATATGGATAGTTTGACCACCCAAATTAGAACAAAAACAAACCAATCGCTTGAATTTACAAACGGTGAATATAACGCTGTTAAAACAAACATTGAAAAAATGTTTTCTATAAGGCACAAAATTCAAACTATTGCAGAATTAATTCTTGAACTTTCAGATTTTGTTCAATCTATTTCTTCAACCATTGGTCTTGTTGAAGATATCGCAGAGCAAACTAACTTATTAGCGCTAAACGCTGCGGTTGAAGCAGCTCGTGCTGGAGAACACGGCAAAGGCTTTGCTGTTGTTGCATCAGAAATTAGAAAACTTGCAGACGAATCAAAACAAGCAACTTCAAAAATTATTTCTCTAATTAACGACATTCAACAAACTGCCAATTCAACCGTTTTGGCAACAGAAGAAGGAACAAAAGAAATTGAATCTGGCTTGGAATTAGCACACGTAATTAGTGAAAACATCGAACAACTTATTGGCGCAATGAATGAAATATCAAGCAATATGCAAGAAATGATTGATTCTTCAAAACAAATTGGTTCTGATTCAAAAGCTACAAATGATTGCATAAAAGAAATTTCAAAAATTGTAGAAACAAACCAAAAAATCTCAAAAGACAACGAAGCAATCTTTGAAAAACTTGAAACAACTTCAAACGATTTGAAAAACTCTGTAATATAGCTCTTCTAAGGCGAATAAAATGGAATTTCAAAAAGACGAGCTAAACGAAATATTAAACATTTTTCAACAAGAAAGTGCTGAAATAATTTCTTCTATGGACGAAAAACTTTTGGCGCTTGAAAAAGACAACAAAAACAAAGAGCTCGCAATGCATCTTTTTAGAGATGCTCACTCCTTAAAGGGTTCTGCTCGAATGCTTGGCTTTGAAAATATTCAAAATCTTGCACATAAAATTGAAGACGTCATAAGTTTAATTAAAGAAGATAAACTTATAATCACATCAAAAATTACCGACACGATTTCAGAATGTCTTGAATTTATTCAAATGCTGATTGATAAAACAGTTGAGCAAAAAGAAGAATATGTAACGGATGAAATAAAAAAATACATAGAAAAACTTGAAATAACCGCAAAAGAAGAGCAAGAACACCAAGAACACATTGGAATTGACGTTAATTCAGACCATTCAAACGATAAAATTATAGCTATTTTTGAAGAAATTGAAAATATTATAATCAACGTTTTATATACAATTTCTAATTCAAGAATTAAAAAAGATTACTCTAATATTTATTCGATAGAAAAAGAAATAACTCACTTTTCAACTCTAGTTCAAGAAATAGAAAACGAAAAATTTGCTTCAATTAAAAACAAAACGCACAACATATTAAGCTCTATAGATAAATTTAGAGAATCAGACAACAAAGCTTTTACATTCTTAGAAGTAAATAATGCAGTAGTTTCTTTTGTTGAATCGATTTGCAAATTTGCAGACGAAGAAAAAATTAAAAGGAAAGATTATTACGAAATTGTCGAAAATAAATTACACGGTATAACTGAAAACAGCGAAAAACCAAACGAAATCAAAACTGTTGACGTATTAGAGTTTGATAAGCTTGATGAAATTATACAAAGATTGCCTTTGCTTGAGCTAAATTGCGATTTTTTCAATGAAATCGTAGATTTAATCAACATTTCAATCGGAAAAGAAACGAATGAAACAATAAAACAAATTTACACAGAACTAAAAGAAATTATTTCTTCTCATAAAGAAAACGAAGTTACTTTCAGGCAAGACATAACTCTTGGAATAAAAGAAGTTTTACAAGCAATAAAAACTTCAAATTCAAAACTTATAAACGAAGCAAAAATAAAAATTAATGTCATCAAAACAATGACAAAATTTCAACACAAAGAAATTAAAAAAAGAAATCCAAACCTCAAACAAGCCGAAATAAATCAAAGAGAAATTTTAAACACAATTACAAACACAGAAATCAAAACTCTTCGTGTAGATTCAACAAAGCTTGATAATTTAGTTGGACAAATTGGAGAATTAATTGTTTCAAAAATTAAAACAAATGAACAACTATCGCTAGCTAAAAAAATAAACAATGATTTAATTGAATGGCAAAAAAACTTCTCCAAAATGAATTATTATTTAAAATATTTTGATAAAAAATATTTGTCTAATCCATACGATGAACATATCTATGACCACAGAAAAATAATTGCCCACAATAAACAACTTTGCGCACTAACAGAAATGCACAACGAAAAAATTGGCGAATTAATCAAAGAAATGTCCACTCTTTTCAAGCAACTTCAAGAAAGCGAAACAAAATTAAACTCAACAACATCTGAAATTGAAGAAATGGTTAAAAACATGAGGGTTTTGCCTCTTTCTACAATTTTTCAACTTTTTCCTCGAATGGTTCATAATATCGCAAGGGATAAAAATAAAAAAATCGATTTAATAATTGAAGGTGCAGACATAACTGCTGATAAAACTATTATTGAAGAATTGAAAATCCCTTTAATGCATATTATAAGAAACTCGATTGACCACGGTATTGAAGATGTCGAACAAAGAAAAGCTCTAGGCAAAAATCCCGTTGGTAAAATTGAAATAATTGCAAATTACAAAGACGGAAAAATCATTGTCGACGTTAAAGATGACGGCAGAGGTTTAGATATTGAAAAAATTAAAAATAAAGCATTAGAGAAAAAACTTCTAACAAAAGAAGAAATAAACGCTATTAACGACGAAGAATTAACAAATTTAATTTTCTATCCAGGTTTTTCAACAGAGGACTTTGTAACAGAATTATCTGGGCGTGGTCTTGGACTTGATATTGTAAATAATAAAATTAACCACATGCAAGGAAGAATTGACGTCTTTTCGCAACTAAACAAAGGTACAATTGTGCGAATAATCCTTCCTGCAACAGTTGCAACAAAAAAAGTGTTCATCATAGAAGAGCAAAATCAACTTTGGGCAATTGAATCTTCTGTAATTAAAACGATTGTAAGAATTAACTCGGATGAAATTTTTGAAAAAGATAACCGAAACTACTATATCTACAACAACAACGCAATAGTTATATACACCCTATCTCAAATTCTAAACTTTGAAAACACACCAAGGGAAACAACAAAATACACACTATTAATCATCGAAACAGAAAGCATAACATTTGGCATAATTGTAGAAAAATTAGTTTCAGATCAAGAAATTGTACACAAAAAACTTGCTCCACCATTGTACAAAGTTAAACATATCTCAGGAATTACAACACTAGCAAATGGCGAAGCTTGCCTAATTTTAAGTGTTACAGATATTATTTCTACAATTAGTTCTAAAAAAATCGGAACGAAAATTATATCTAAAAATGGAATTTTAAAAACACGAGACAACTATAAATATAAAATTCTTGTGGTTGACGATTCTCATACAACAAGAATTCTTCAAAAAAACATTTTATCAAATAATGGATACAATGTTTCAACTGCAACCAATGCACTAAACGCTCTTGATAAAGCAGAAAATAATAATTACGATATGATTATTTCAGATATTCAAATGCCAGAAATGAATGGTTTTGAATTTATTTCCAAATTAAGAACCATGGAAAATTATAAAAAAACTCCTGTGATTATAGTAAGTTCAGAGCCAAAAGAAAATCATATACAAGAAATTCAAGAAACAAACATTTCAAAATACATCCAAAAAAATCTATTCAAACAAAATGAATTAATTGAATGCATTGAAGAAATTTTAAATTATTAACAAATGTCGATTTGTGGCATTTATATTTTGTGATAGTATTAGATAAAATGTCCACGTAGTTCAGATGGATAGAACGTCACCCTCCTAAGGTGAATGTCGGAGGTTCGAATCCTCTCGCGGACATTTTTTTATGTAGCCCAAACGAGTCTAACAAGACTCACAGCTCTATCTAAAAACACTAAACACTTTCACATATATCAAAATAGCACCAAGTATCAACAAAACTCCGGAAAGCTTCATCAAAACTTCGCTAATTGATGAAAAGTTTCGAATACCTTTCAAAAATGAAGTGAAAACACCTGCCAATACAACAACAACACCCTGTCCCAAAGAAAAACAAAGAAGCATAAGCCCAGCTAAAATAATGTTTTTAGTTAACGCAGCAAAACTCATAATTCCTGCCAAAATCGGAGTTGAACAAGGACTAGCCGCAAAAGCAAACAGCGCACCCACAATAAAAGGATAAACAAATAAACTTGTTGAATTTCCTTTTGGAATTCTTTTAACTATGGGGGATAAATTCAACTCAATTAAACCTAACAAATTTAATCCAAAAACCAAAATTAAAGAAGCAAGGAATAATACCCAATATGCACCACCAAAAGAAACAAACACTTTTCCACTTATAGCGCAAATCACACCGATTACAGACAAAACAACAGCTAAGCCCAAAACAAAAGAGCTTAACTGTATGAATGTTTTAAATTTGCTGCTATCTCCATAACCGCCAACATAACCAACGATTAGAGGAATCATTCCTAAAGAGCATGGTGAAATTGAAGATAAAACCCCTCCCAAAAATGAAACCACCAAAAATAGCACAATCGATTGCGAACTTTGAAAATATTGAGCTAAATTTAAACTTAATTGTTCAAGCATTATTCAATCCCATTTAAAACTTCTATAATTTCATCTGCTTTCATCAAGCCACGATGTTTTTTAATTATAGCACCATCTTTATTTAAAAATACTACAGTAGGAACCAAATTTATATCAAATTGCTTAATTGCAGCTTTTGAATGTTTTTTCAAAGCTTTATTTTGTTCAACTACATTGATTTCTTCAACAATAACCGAATCTTTATAATTTTCCATAGCTTTATTTAATTCTGTAGTTTGTTCTTTGCATTCTGAACACATCACAGAATAAAATTTGATAATTTTTGCTTTAGGCGATTTAACAAGTTCATTTCCTTCAACTTTACACATTTTTTCGCTTTGTGCTCTAGCGTCTAAATATGCATACATGCTCAATGGCAAAATGAATATAAGTAATACAATA
>JAZUSV010000059.1:0-1567 GCA_045606885.1 Candidatus Gastranaerophilales bacterium
GAAAGACCTGAGCTTTTGGGTGCAAGTTCACATATTATGGATATTTTGAAAAAATAGGTATCATTAATTTGCTTGTCAAGAATTGAAAATTTTATTATAATACAATCGAATGTTACAAAAATTGCGTTTTGCATAATTAATTTTGTAAAATGAAATACTAAGGAAGGCTTTATGAAAGATTATTTATTGTTTACTGATGTTTCTGCTGATATTGATGAAAAATATGTTCAAGATGGAAAAATTAAACTTGTTCCAATGGAATTTTTTATAAATAATGAAGTTCAAGTTTATACTGCTGATAAAGATGGTTTGGACCTTGTTGAGTTTTATGATGAAATCAAGAAAAAAACCGTTGTTAAAACATCTCAAATCACACCTAACAAATATGAAGAATATTTTAGACCTTATTTAGAAAAAGGTTATTCTTGTTTGTATCTCGGAATTTCAAAAGGGTTGTCAGCAGCTTATCAATCATCGCTTATTGCTGTTCAAAATTTGAAGGAAGAGTTTCCAGACGTTGATTTAGTTTCAGTTGACACAGATTGTGTTACATCACTTCTTGGTATGCTTTCTGAAAGAATGATTGAAAACAAAGAAAAGGGTATGAGCCTTCAAGAAAATGCAGAAGACCTTGTTAATGCTAAATCAATGATTAAAGGTTTCACCTTTGTTGATGACTTGCAAGCCTTGAAACGTGGTGGTAGAATTTCAGCTGCAACAGCGTTTATTGGTGCAATGTTAAATATTAAGCCTGTTATTGAAATGAGTGGTGGAACACTTCACATGATTGGAAAGCAAAAGGGAATTAAGAAAACAATTTCTTATTTGGCTGAGTTATTCAAAAAACATTACAATCCAGAAATTTCAAACACAGTGTATATTTGTGATGCTTGTGAAAAAGAAGTTGCTGCTGAATTAGAAAAGGTTATCAAAGAAATCGAGCCTGATTGTGAAATTAAGAAAACATTTTTAACTCCTATTGTTGGTGCACACTTAGGTTCTGGTGCGATTATTATTTCGTTCTGGGGAAATTAAAAAAAAGACACAATAATTTGTGTCTTTTTTTGTGAAAGAAAAACCCGTTATTCAAATAGAATATCGGGTTTTATTATTATTTATTTTCAGCTTTTTTAGCTCTTTTCTTTTGAACTGCGTGTTCAATAAGTTTTGCAATTTCCATTACTACAAGTGGAATACATGCAAGTCCAAAGCCTACGCCATAGAGCCAAGCTGGAAGTGTTGCTAAGCCAAATGCAATTTTTACAGGAGTGAATAACACAAGTGCCATTGCACCGAGTGAAGCAAGTGTTGCCCAGTTGAGTTGTTTGTTTGAAAATGGTCCAGTGACAAACAACGATTTTTCTGAACGAATATTATAAGCGTGAATAGTTTGTGATACAGCAAGTGTCATAAATGCGAGTGTTTGACCACCAGCAAGTGTGCCAGTTACGCTTTCGCCTAACTTGAATGCGATAAGGGCTAAAATACCAAACATACAACCTTGAAGAATAATTTTCAAGCCTAATCCGTGAGCGAATAAACCTTCGTCTTTTGGCTTAGGTTTTTG
>JAZUSV010000060.1:0-8727 GCA_045606885.1 Candidatus Gastranaerophilales bacterium
TAAGGCACTTGAAACAATTTTAAATAATTTAACAGACACTACAAGCCCATATAGAGCAATTTCCCTAAACGCTCAAAGAGGAGCAGGAAAAACACACTTATTAAACGATTTATATTATAAATTATATCGTCTTAAACCAGAAAAAACTGTTGTTTTCTATGCGCAATGTTCAGCGTTAACTCAAGTAAGCCCTTATGGTTTAATCCAAAACTTCTTCTCAACGCTATTCAACTGCCCAACCGTTTTAAAAGACGAATTTAATATGAGCGGTTTTGAGAAAAAAGTTCTTGATAGATTACAACTTGAAAAAATTGACGAAGAAAAGCTGGAAACTCTTGCAAATTTAATCTATCCACTAAACAAAGATTATTTTGAAAACATTTTATACAACA
The DNA here is from genome assembly GCA_045606885.1 of Candidatus Gastranaerophilales bacterium. Lineage (GTDB taxonomy): Bacteria > Cyanobacteriota > Vampirovibrionia > Gastranaerophilales > Gastranaerophilaceae > RUG14156. The sequence goes on from JAZUSV010000060.1 coordinate 393, forward strand.
AACATCTAACATATAGTTGTCTAAAAGAAGTTTTCGACTACATCAAATTAAGAAAAAATATAATTTTCATCATTGATGATTTTGACTTAATTGACGAATCATCATACGGATTTTTGAAATATTTAGTTAATGAAGATTATTTTGAACGTGATGCCAAAATGGTTTTAGGATACAAAAACCAACACAGCATTTCAATGTACTTCCAAACAAATAAACTCACAAACGACAACTGTCTAAATATTTCTCTAAGATGTTTAAATACTTCAGAAAGTAAAATCTTCATCAAAAAAGTACTTGGCGAAAATTGCGAAGTGCCAAATGAAATTTTGACTCAAATTGCATATAATGCACAAGGAAATATCGCATATATCGAGCAAATTCTTCAATATTTATTTGAACGCAAATATTTAACCGTAAAAAATAAACACGTTAAATTTGACACAAAATATATCGACATAGAAATTCCTACAAATATGGAAAAATGTTTCTATGAAAGATTGGATTTCTTAAAAGAGCACAACGAAAAAGAATACATTTTCCTTAACGTTGCTTCGCTATTAGGCGACAAACTTGATTACAAATTATTAGCCAAAATATTCCAATTAAGTGAAAATGAATTCTTTGAAATCGTTGGAATATTAGACAAGAAAGGATACATCAAACGCAAAGTTGATGATGTATACGGATTTAAAAATTCTCTAACATGGTCATATTGCTACATAAAAGCAAAAGAAGAAGAATTAATTAAAGAAGACGCTAAAAAATTACTTCTCGAATTAAATGACAAAACAATTTCAACGCCTTTAATTTGCCCAATTTTAGCTCAAATCATAGGAAACAAAGAGCTAGCATTCAGCTTATGGACAAAAAATCTGCGCTACGCAAATTACATAGGGGATGTAAACATCTATACTATGGCACAAAAACAAAGTTTAATTTTGCTAGAAAGTGTTAGACTTGAAAGCTTTGAATACACCAAAAACAACATTTGCGAACGCTTAGGTAAATTAATTTATGATAAAAATCCATCTGAAGCAAAAGACTATTTATCTAACGCAATTGCCGCTGCACAAAGAAATGGTGACACAAATAAAGTTATTGATTTATCAGGATATTTAGTTAAGAGTGCATACTTAACCCAAGACTATACAGGCGTTGTAGAGGTTGTTGACAATATATTAAAATTCTTTGATGCAAAAGATAAGTCTGACAAAAAATCAACAATTGAACTACAAATCGCCCTAATTAAATCAAGAAAACTTGAAGCAATGCTAAAACTTGGTTCTTGGGAAGAAATTGCAAGCTTGGTTAATTCCGAAATAAATCCATTGTTACAAAAACATCTTAGTATTTTTTCTAACCACAAATGGATTACTCAAAATGAAATTTTCTACACTTGGATAGAATCAAATATAATTCTTGCGCAAAGCTACGCACAACAAGGCTCAGCTATGGCATTTGAATTAGTTAACGAAATAAATAAAGTTCTGCAAAAAGAAAAAGGCTCAAGAGCAGATATCCTTAAAGCAAAATTAGCTTTTGCAAACGCAATGGCAAACACATCAAGAGGATATTTCGACGAATCAGATTCAATTTTACAAGAAATTGTGAAAAATTATGCCTATGTTATTGATAATCCAAACTTTGTTAGCGAATGGAATATAATCAATATCATCAATAAAATCCTAAAACTTGAACTAGACACAATAAAAGACGAATTGTTTGAAGCAACTGCATACGCCAACAATTGCGATGACGAAGTGTCTAAAAACTTCCTAAAAACATTATTAGCTTTCGTTCTTTTGGAAGAAAAATCTTATTTAAAAGCAATTGAAATTGCAACCGAGCAAATGCAATATTTCTCAAGCAAAAAAATAGCTCTTGGAGCGCTTTTAGCTTGGTATATAAGCGCTGCAGCTACTGCTAACAATAAAGCTGATATGTATTGCATTGAAATATGCGAAAAAGCTGTTAAAATTTGCGAAAACGCTCAAAATAACAACTTCTTCTTCAAAATAATGTTCCAAGAATTAATTTCAAAAGCATATTTGAAACTAAACGACAAAGAAAATGCTCAAATGTATTGCGATTTAGCTCTTCAAAGCGCAAGTGCTAACGGATTATTATATCTTCAAGCTAGATTAAGCAACTTAAAAGCAAACATCGCAAGAGAAAAATTAAGTTCTCAACCTGACAATAAAAAATATGAATACGCTCAAAACACTATAAAAATGTACAACAGAACAATTGATTTAGTTAAAAAATTAAATCTTAAAAAGTACACAAGAAGAATAGAAAAAGAATTAACTTCTTTTAGAGCGCATTGTCAACTAAATAGAATATTGGAGGATAAGTAAAGTTATGGCAACAATTGAAACACCAAAACATTTGTACTGTGAAACACCTCCGACCGTTTTAAGAAATAGAGTTGAAAAATTCAGGACCGCAAAAGATGTTCCATTCTGGCATGCTATTGCTCACTATGTCTTTGGCAAAATGGTAAAAGCAAGATTTCATTCTTTAATGTATAAAGGTGTTGAAAATCTTGAAAATCGTGACAAAACTAAAGCAACTATTTTTTATGTAAATCATAGCAATTGGTGGGATGGAATTATTGGTTATACAATGGTTCGAAGAGTTTTCAAGGGAAGACTTCGTCTAATGATTGAAGAAATGAATAGATTTCCACTATTTCAATATATTGGCTGTTTTCCAATCAACAAAAAAACAGCGCAAGACGCCATGAAATCTCTAAAATATGCAGCCACAACACTTGATAAAGGCGACATTTATTTCTGGTTATTTGCAGAAGGCATAATTAGACCGCCAAGAAACAGAAATAAAAAATTTCAAACAGGAATTGCTTATTTAATTGAAAATGCAATCAAAAAATATGGCGGAATTAACATTGCACCAATTAGCGTAGATTATAGCTTTTTAAGACAAGACAAGCCTGAAGTTATTGTTGAAATTGGAAAAGTTCAAACATTCTACGAATTTAGCGAAGATAGAAAAGAATTTTGTGCAAAATTAAGCAAAAGTTTTGAAGACTTCTGCATAGCTCAACAAGAACAAATCTCAAAAGGTGATTTTGAGGGATATAGATATTTATTTAAACAAAAATTAAGTTGGTGGCGAGATATTGAACGTCGCTTGAAAAACATAGGGATGAAAGACGATAATAAACAGTAGATGGTTTATGATTTTGTAAAATTTAATTTTTTAGACAGCTTTATTAAATCAAACTCCAAATATCGTCTTGTGCTATCGGGGTTATTATCTCCACTTGATTTATTTTTAATTAAATCAATTATTTCACGCAAGAAAAAGGTTTTATTTTTAACGCTAGATGAACAAAGTGCACTAAAAGCTCAAAAAGATTTAGAGACTTTACTTGAAATTAAAAGCGAAGTTTTAATCAGCCAAGAAATTGGATTATATAGCGAATTAGAAAAAAATTATTATATATATCAAGAACAAATTAATATTTTTCTTGATAGACCAAATGTTGTTTTTGCACCTGTTAAAGCATTATTAGAAAAATATGCAGATATTGATTTTTATAAAAACAACATAATTGAATTTAAAAAAAATGACGAAATTGATTATCAAAAAATATCACAAAAACTTGTAAATCTGGGCTATAAAAGAACAACTAATGTGGTTGATATTGGCGAATTTGCCCTTCGAGGAGATATTTTAGATATTTATGGACTTGATTATAACCCAATTCGTATTGAATTTTTTGCAGACACAATTGAAGATATAAGATATTTTAATCCATCCACTCAAAAAAGCTTTAAAAAGGTTGATTCAGCTAAAATTTTACCGTTATATAAATTCATTTTAAACGACGAAAATCGAGTTAATTTTATTAAAAAAATAAAATCTATCAAAGACGAAAACGAATTTAGTAAACAAATCAAAGACGAATTAATTGAAAAAATTGAAACTTTAAAATATTTCGAAGGAATAGAATATTATTTAAACAATATCGTTAATAAAACTTCTTCAGTGTTGGATTTTTTTGAAGATTATATTTTATTGTTTAAAGAATCTAGCCAAATATTTTCCAAATATCAAAATTTGGATGAAAAGTATACTCAAGATTATGAAGATTCAATTAAATCTAATTTAAAATTACCTCTTGAAACTTTAAACCATACAAAATTTTGCGATTTTCAAAAACAAATTAAAAAGTTTAAAAATATAGGAATAGATAATTTCTTAGAAGATGATTACGACAAAATTATCGAATACGATTTAACCTTGCCACCGATATTTTCTTGCGACATAAACAAAATTGATAAATTTATTAAAGAATATTTAAATAAAAATTATAAAATACTAATTTGTACCAATTATCCAAATCGTTTAAAAGAAATTTTTGACGAACTTGAGATTTTTTCAAATGATATTTCTTATTTTCCAAACATATCAACAGGTGGCGTAATTTCTGAAGAGCAAAAGCTTTTAATCTTAACAGATAAAGAACTTTTTAACAGTCACAATCGAGATATCACAACAAAAAAACACTATTCAAACAAGCAAACTCAAGACTATATTGATTCAATTAATGATATAAAAATTGGCGAATATGTTGTCCACAGCGTTCATGGCATTGGAATTTATAACGGAATTTCCAAACAAACAATTGATGAAAATCAAAAAGATTACCTTGAAATTCAATTCCAAGGAACAGACAAACTCTTCATGCCAGCAGAACAAATCAATTTGCTGTGCAGATATCGAGGAAGCGGTGCAACTAAACCAAAACTATCTAAAATGGGCGGAAGTGCTTGGGAAACAACAAAAGCTAAAGCAAAAAAAGAAGTTGAATTAATTGCGTATGATTTACTAGATTTATATGCAAAAAGAAAAATGGCAACAGGAATTGAATTTGAAATTGATTCTACTTGGCAATATGAAATGGAAGAAAATTTTGAATTTACCGAAACCCCAGACCAAATGAAAGCCATAATTGATACCAAAAAAGATATGGAAAATTCCAAGCCAATGGATAGGCTGATTTGTGCTGACGTTGGCTTTGGCAAAACTGAAATTGCACTAAGAGCAATGTTTAAAGCAGTAATGAGTGGATATCAAACCGCCTTAATTGCCCCAACCACCATTCTTACTATGCAACATTTTGAAACTATTAAACAAAGATTTGAGCCTTTTGATGTTAAAGTTGCACTTTTAAACAGATTTTGTTCCAAAAAAGAACAAAAACAAGTTATCGAAGATATTAATGAAGGAAAAGTTGATGTTATTATTGCAACACACAGATTATTATCTGACGATATAAATTTTAAAAAGCTCGGACTTTTGGTAATAGACGAGGAGCACAAGTTTGGGGTTCGTCATAAAGAAAAATTGAAAAAATTTAAAGAAAATATTGATGTTTTATCCTTAAGTGCAACTCCCATACCAAGAACTTTAAATATGGCATTGTCTGGCTTAAAAGATTTATCTGTTATTAATACTCCGCCAAAAAACAGACTTCCAATTAAAACCTATGTTGGCGAATTTAGCGAAACTTACGTTAAAAACGCAATAAATCAAGAATTACAAAGAGATGGACAAATTTATTATTTATATAACCGAGTAGAAACAATTAATAAGTTTAAAGAAAAGCTGCAAGAAATTGTTCCAAATGCTCGCATTGCTATCGCACACGGGCAAATGGCAGAACGTGAATTAGAGACCGTAATTTGTGATTTTGCAGCAAAAAAATACGATGTATTATTATCAACAACAATTGTTGAATCAGGGCTTGATATTCCAAATGCTAACACAATGATTATTCATAATGCAGACAATTTTGGACTAGCACAACTCTATCAATTAAGAGGAAGAGTTGGAAGATGTGATAGGCAAGCGTATTGTTTCTGTTTTTATAAAAAATCAAAAGAATTAAACGAACAAGCAAGAAAAAGATTGGAATCTATTAAAGATTTTTCAAGTCTTGGAAGTGGGTATCAAATAGCACTAAGAGACATTGAAATTCGTGGTGTTGGAAATATTTTAGGAACTCACCAACACGGACAAATGGTGAATGTCGGCTTTGATACATATTGCAATTTATTATCTGAGTGTATTGGTGATATCAAACAAAAACAAAATAAAAATCCTTACGAACAAAACACTATAACAAAAAAAGAACCGGCTATTGTCGACATTAACGCCGATGCATATATTCCTGATGAATGGGCGCAAACATACGAGCAAAAAATTCTTGAATATAAACGCCTTTCAGATGTTTCAACAATTGCTGAATTAGAAAATATGGAGTTAAATTTAAAAGATAGATTTGCTTCAATACCTACTTGTGTTAAAAATTTAATCAAACTTATTAAATTAAGAATTTTAGCAACAAATGCAAATGTTTCGGCACTTCGTCAAGCCGGAAATCAAATTAGAATTAATACACCTTTTACAATGCAAGAGTGGATAATTCTAAAATCAAAAATAGATGCAAAATATACAAAATATTTTACATACACAACACCTCCAAAAAATTTATCAAAAGTAAAAGGAATTTTGCTTATGAATAAAAATGAAGATGATTTTGATGAAATATTTAACAAATTGGCAGATTTGTTTTATTATATTGGAGAAGTAATTTTAAATTTTAAAATTTAAATTAGTATATGGGGATATTGATATGAAACTAACTAAGCTATTTTTAACTTTTTTATGTTCAACATTATTTTTATGTGCATGTAGCGACCCAAGACTCGCTCTTAAAGTTAACGACACAGAAATTACTAAGGCAGAATTTAATAAAATTCATAATAAAGAAAAAAGACTATATCACATTGCAGTTAGAAAATCTGGAGAAAAAAGCAGACTTAACGAAGCGCAATTAAGACAAAAAACGGCAAAAACAATAATCAAAAATATTCTAGTTGAACAAGAATATAAAAAAAGAAACATCACTGCTAGCGAAGCAGAAATTAAACAAGCTTATGAAGACCTAGAAAAGAAAATGGGCTCAAAAGAAGGCTTAGCTGAGGCATTGAAAGAAAAAGGAATTGACCCTAAACATTTGGATAAAGACTTAATAAATTCTATCAAAATGGATAAATTAATTAAAATCGCAGTTAACCCTAATATTTCAGATTCTGAAATCGAAGCTTATTACAAAAAGAATACTCAAGCTTTTTCAGTACCTGAAAGAAGGAGGGTTTCGCAAATGCTTTTTAAAACAAATTACGGAGCAAACAAAAACGAAATCAGAGCAAACGATAAGCAACATAAATTGTCTGCCGAAGAAGTAGATAAAATGGCTCGTGAAGAAACAGAAAAAAATACAAGAGCATTTGAAGCAATAAGATACAAAATTAACCCTAAAAACTTTGCTCAAATGGCAATATCTTATTCTCAAGACCCAGAAACAGCTCCAAAAGGCGGAGATATGGGCTATATGACAAGTGAAGGACTGACTCCAATCTATATCCAAGCAATTTTTCGTGCTAAACCAGGCTCTGTGTCTACAGCTGTCAATACCCCAAAAGGTTCCGAAATGTTTTATATTGTAGATACATCAGCTGCTATGACATACCCACTAGAATCAGTAAAAGCCGATATAAAAGTTCGCATTTTTAACGAAAAAAGGGAAGAATTTATAGAAACATTATTCAAAGGTCTTGTTGCAAAATCAAAAATAGAATATCACGACAAATCATTGCAACCAGACTACAAAAATCCAATTCTTGCTTTTTTTGCAAACTTAACAAAATAACATCAAAAGCCGCAAATAGCGGCTTTTAAAAACAGAAGAGGAATTATGGGACAAGTTATTAAAAGAAATGAAATAAAAAATTTAGTTCAAAAATTAAAACAAGAAAACAAAACAGTTGTTTTTACTAACGGTTGTTTTGATATTTTACACATTGGACACGTAAGATATTTAAAAGAATCTGCACGTTTTGGAAATGTTTTAATCATCGGTTTAAACTCAGATTTGTCTGTTAAAAGATTAAAAGGAGAAACTCGTCCAATTAACAATGAATTAGATAGAGCCGAATTGCTATCTGAATTAGGTTTCGTTGATTATGTCGTAGTTTTTGAAGAAGATACGCCTCAAAACCTGCTTGATGAAATAAAACCTGATATTTACACAAAAGGAGCAGATTATACTGTTGAAACTTTGCCTGAGGCGCAAGTTGTTTTAAAAAATGGTGGAAAAATTGAATTTATTAATTTAATAGAAGGTAAATCCACCACAAATGTTATTAAAAAAATTGAAAATAAATAAAACTTTTATTAAGAATTAGCAATTTTTTGCAAATTGTTATAAAATAAACATACAAAGACTAGTTATATGAGG
>JAZUSV010000061.1:0-3656 GCA_045606885.1 Candidatus Gastranaerophilales bacterium
AGAACTTACCGTATCTGAATTCTGAAGTTTTAATATTTTCATCTTCTTTGCATTCTTCAAATTTTGATTCTGCTTTAATTGAAAGTGCATTTTTTGATAATTCAACATCAATGTCTTCTTTATTTACGTTTGGAAGTTCAATTTTGAGTTTATATTGATTTTTTGTTTCTTTAATTTCAACTGCAGGGCGAAAAGCTTTAAAAACGGGTAAATTTGTTTTGTCCATGTATTGAATATCGCCAAAAGTGTCTTTTAAAAAGCGACTTAAGTCCTCGTGAATATTTTCAAAAAAATAAGACGGTTCTCTTTTAATTACGCTAAATCTCATAAAAATTCTCCTTATAAATTGTGATGATTTATTTTAAAAAGAACTTCTAAAAAATTAATTCGCTATGCAGGCAATATTTTTTATTTACAAGTTTTTTAAGGCAAGAAAGGTGTGTTGATATGCAAAATAATGTTTCTTTTCGTGGGTGTATACCTGTTGAATTTTACGCAAGATATCCAAAAACAAATAAATACGTTCCTATAGTTAAGCCAAGAAACGTAAAAAAATGTCAAAGTTTCGTGGTAAGAAATTTAAATAAAACACTAAAAGAAGAAAATAGAACAACTGAATTTGTTGAAATATATAAAAGTGTTGATAAAGATTATGCAAGAACACCTTCGGTAAGGTCATATTTTGATAAATATGTGCCTGTTGCACAAAAAATGAGTGATCCTTATTTCCCTTCCGTTTATTTGTTTACAGGAAATGATATTGATAAAGCAAATGAAATTGGAAGAAATTTGGGAGAAATAAAAAGCGATATTTTTGAAAGAACAGGGCAAAAAGATAATGCTGAAGTAGAGCGCGCTAAAAGACATTATCATAATCAAATGAAAAAATTGTTTGATAAAATTTGCTCAAGAGTGCGTGATGAACAAGGTAATGATTTAACTTTAAGAGTATTTTTTGAGCCAAAATATAAGAAAAATGGCGAATTTAAAAATTTTGAATATAAACATGCAACTTTTTATCCTGTAGAATATTAAACTTTAAATCATTTCAAAAAAATGCTACAATTTTTATGTTGTAGATTTTAAGGAGTTGATTTTATGTTTGAAAAAGATATCAATATTCACGAAGTTAAAGAGATTAGAACTCGCACAACCGTGTTTTTTGGTGTTGGTGCAATTAAAAAAATTGAAGATATTTGTGCTGATTTAAAATCAAAAAGTATTAACAAACTAATCGTAATGTCAGGCAGAAATGCTTACAAAGCTACGGGCGCTTGGGATTACGTTGAAACTGCGCTAAAAAATAATGCTATAGAATATGTTAACTATGACAAGGTAACTCCAAATCCAACAAATCAAGCTATTGATGAAGCAACAGCTTTGGCTCGTGAGTTTGGAGCTCAAGCGGTAATTGCAATTGGTGGCGGTTCTCCAACTGACGCTGGTAAATCTGTTGCAATTTTATTAAAATATCCAGATAAAACCGCTAATGATGTTTATGAGTTTACTTTTACGCCAAGTGAAGCAGCTCCAATTGTTGCAATTAATTTAACTCATGGAACAGGTACAGAAACAAACAGATTTGCAGTTGCAACTATTGTTGAAAAAGATTACAAACCAGCAATTGCTTATGATTGTATTTATCCAATGTATGCGATAGATGACCCAGCTTTGATGGTTAAATTAAGTGAAAAACAAACAAAATATGTTTCAATTGATGCGCTAAACCATGTTGTTGAAGCGGCAACAACTAAAGTTGCTTCGCCATATACAATTTGTTTAGCTCATGAAGTTATTTCAATGGTTGCAAAATATTTACCAAAAGCCTTAGCAAATGCAGATGATTTAGAGGCAAGATATTATTTGGCTTATGCTGCTATGATGGGCGGCGTTTGTTTTGATAATGGTTTGTTACATTATACCCATGCGCTTGAACATCCGTTGTCTGCTGTAAAACATGAATTATCTCACGGTTTAGGTTTGGCTATTTTACTACCTGCTGTAGTTGAAAATATGTGGGAAGTTAAAAAAGAAACCCTAGCACATATTTTAAAACCAATTGCTCCTGAAATAACTGTTGATATGACTGCAAGTGAAGTTAACGCTTTGGTTTATGATTGGTTAAAATCAGTAGGCGTTCCAAATAAATTAAAAGACGAAGGATTTAGCGAAGCAGATATTGATAGATTGGTAGACTTAGCGTTTACAACTCCATCTTTAGGAGGTTTGTTGTCAATTGCTCCAACAGGCGCTACAAAAGATGCTGTTAAAGAAATTTATCAAAAATCACTATAAAAAGTAAATTAATAAAATTGCAAGCTCCCATGGGGCTTGCTTTTTTATTTTGATATATTAATATAATTCATGTCAGAAATATCCCGAATAAACCCAACAAACAATTTTAAGAAAAGTTGTTCTTGTTGTGTTTTTTAGTTTTTAAGGGAAAACCCCAACGAAAAGAAGAATTACATTACATTAAGAAAGGTAATAAACGTGGAAGAAAACAAAGAAATCCAAACTGAAGTTCAAGAAGTAGTTGAAACTGTTGAAGTGGAAGCTGCTGAAGTTGAAGCTCCAGTTGAAGAAGCTAAAAGACCTGCTAAAAAAAGCAGAAGAAGAAAAATCGAAACAGTTGAACCAACTGAATCTGAATGGAAAGAACAAGTTGTTCAAATCCGCAGAGTAACAAAAGTTGTTAAAGGTGGTAAAAAACTATCTTTCAGAGCTATTGTTATTGTTGGTAATAAAAAAGGTCAAGTTGGTATGGGCGTTGCAAAAGCTGCTGAAGTTATTATCGCTATTCAAAAAGCAGTTGCTGATGCAAGAAAAAATCTTGTTAGCGTTCCATTATTCAACTCAACTATCCCTCATATGATTACAGGTAGATCAGGCGCTGGTTCTGTTGTATTAAGACCTGCTTCAAAAGGTACCGGAGTTATCGCTGGTGGTGCTGTTCGTGCAGTATTAGAGCTTTCAGGTGTTGAAAACATCTTAGCTAAATCACTAGGTTCTAAATCTCCACTTAACGCTGCTAATGCTACATTAAATGCTCTTAAATCTTTAAGAACATTCAAAGAAGTTGCTGCAGTTCGTGGTATTTCAGTAAAAGAAATGCTAAATGCATAGTTAATCATAAAGGATAAATAAAAATGGCAGATAAAAAAATAAAAATTAAACAAGTGAAAAGCACAATTGGTGCTAGCGAATCTCAAATTAAAGTTGTTCGTGCTCTTGGTTTAAAGAAAAAAGATCAAGTTGTTGAACACTTTGCAAGCGCAACAATCATGGGTATGGTTAACAAAGTACCTCACATTGTACAAATCGTAGAATAATAATTTTAGGAAGGTTTAATATAATGTTAAAATTAGAAGATATAAGACCAGCAGAAGGTGCAACTCACGCTAAAAAACGTAAAGGTAGAGGTATTGCATCAGGTCATGGTAAAACATCTTGCCGTGGTAACAACGGTGAAGGACAAAGAAGTGGTAACAGCCACAAAAGAGGTTTTGAAGGTGGTCAAATGCCTTCTTACAGACAAATGCCTAAATTAAAAGGCTTTAAAAACAAATTCAGAGAAGTTTCTGCATCAATCAACGTTGCAAGATTAGCTGAATTAGATACAGAAGTTATCGATTTAGCATATTTACAACAACTAG
>JAZUSV010000062.1:0-4371 GCA_045606885.1 Candidatus Gastranaerophilales bacterium
GTCTTTTCCTGCCCGTTTGTTCAGAACATAGGTCTTTATGCCCTTCTGCTCCAACTGCTGCTGCAGCTAATGCCACGGTTTTGATAACTTTTTTTGTTTTTTCTTTTTTTGTTTCACTTGGTTGTTTTTGAGCTTTGTCCATGTGTTTTGAAGCTAAGTTAGTTCCAACAGAAATAGCGCTTGTTAAGGCTAAAAAACCCAACCCTGCTCCAGCTTTTGCTGCTAATTTCCCGGGTTGGGCTAATGCTATAGTAGTTCCTAATAATGCTGTTGTAATTTCAGGCATTGCCTTGAATAATCGCATTTTATTGCTTTTTTGCACATCATTATGTGCTTTCAAAACACTTCGCAGACCTAAAACTTCATCGCTCATCTGCTCGTAATGCTTGTATCGCACCTTGCGTGTCGGATTTTCCGACTGCTCTTGTCCTTTAAATGAAATGTATCGGTTCGGTTTGCAACAATTAATTGTTGTTTCGCTGATTAACATTTTTCCTCTTGGGAATTTCATCCCATAATAATATCTTTATATGATTATTCTATATCATTTTTTAAATAAAGCAATACATTGTAAAGAAAAGTTCATATATTAAGATTATAAAACTTATATTAAAACATTATGATATAATACTTTTACTAGTTAATTTAGAGGCATTATGAACTATATTAAATTTGTAGATGTAACAAACAGAGACGGTGTACAAACTTCTCGCTTAGGTTTAGCGAAACTTCAAAAAACAATTATTAATTTGATGTTAAACGAAATGGGGATAACTCAAAGTGAATTTGGTTTTCCAACAACTAAACATGAAATTAATTATCTAAATGGTAATTTGGAGTTAGTTGAACGTGGAGTAATCAAAAAAACTCGCCTTTCTGGTTGGATGAGAGCAATTAAAGCTGATGTTATTGATTCGTTCAAAAACGTTCCAAAATTACAATATATCAACATGTCTCAGTCAACTTCAGACCAAATGATTAATGGAAAATATCAAGGCAAGAAAAATAGAGATGATGTTTTAAATGACACTCTTGAAGCAATTAATGAAGCAATTAATCAAAATGCAAAAGATATTGGCGTAAATGCAGAAGATGCTTCTCGCTCTGACCTTGATTATTTGATTGAGTACGCTAAAAAATGCAAGCAATATGGTGCTACACGTTTTAGATATTGCGATACTTTAGGCTACGATGATCCTCAAACTGCTTATGATAGAATTTATGCAATTGCTAAAGAATCTGGAATGGAAATGGAAATGCATTTTCATAATGATCTTGGAATGGCGACCGCATGTTCTGTTATGGGGGCTCGTGCTGCAATTGACGCTGGGGTTGATGCTTGGATTAACACTGCAATAAATGGCATGGGTGAACGTGCTGGTAATGCGGATTTGGTTTCTTGTATTTTGGCAATTACAAAATCAAGCGGATTCAAAGACAAATATCAGATTGACCCACAAATTGATATTTCAAAGGCTTGGAAATTAGCAAAATATACTTCTTATGCTTTTGGTGTACCAATTCCAATGAATCAAGTGGCAGTTGGAGCAAATGCTTTTGCGCATGAATCAGGTATCCATGCAGATGGTGCGTTAAAAGACAGAAGAAATTACGAACTATATGATTTTGAAGAGCTTGGAAGAGGCGAGCCTGAAATTATTGAAACCGGTCGCATGATTACAGTTGGAGAATATGCTGGAATTAAGGGTTTCAGAAATGTGTTTAATAGTTTAGAACTTGAGTTCCATGATGATAACGAAGCAAGAAATATTCTAGAGCTTGCTCGCTACGCAAACGTTCATACTCAAAAACCTTTAACAGATAGTGAATTAAAATTCATATATTATTATCCAAATATTGCAGCCAAAATTATGACTGTAAATCCATACTATATGCCACAAGGCGCACTAAAAGAAAGAATGGAAAGATATGAAAATGTAGCGGGCTCCGCTATTATCTAGGTGAACTATGAAAAAATTATTTATAGATACTCTTGGCTGTCAAATGAACAAATCAGATACTGAGCGAATAGTTGGTATGTTGTCTCATTTTGGTTACGAAAGAACTGAAAATGAATATGATGCAGATTTGTTTATTGTGAACACCTGTGCAATCCGCCAATTGTCTGTAGATAAAGCATATTCTCGCCTTGGTTATTGGGGAAAAATAAAACGAGAAAAAAAAGAAGAAAAAGACATCAAAATCGCAATTTGCGGTTGTGTTTCAAATCTTGAAAAAGAGCAACTTTTGAAAAAATTTCCATATCTTGATTTAGTTTTTGGAACAAGAAATATTTATGAACTTCCAAAATTATTAAAGCAAATTGAAGATAAAAGAGTTTGCGCCCTTGATGATATGCCAATTAATGAAAACGATTATAAAATCACTCGTGATAAATCGGTTAACGCATGGTTACCTATCATGGAAGGATGTAATAACTTTTGTTCATATTGCGTTGTTCCATTCACTAGAGGCAGAGAGCGTTCAAGAAGCATTGAAGCAATTTTAGAGGAAGCTAAAAATATTTTAAAAGAAGGATTTAAAGAAATTACTCTTTTGGGACAAAATGTTGATAGTTATGGAAAAAATTTGGAAGGAAAACCAAATTTTGCGCAACTTTTAAAAGCGTTAGATGAGCTAGAAGGCGAATTTAGAATTAGATTTACCTCGTCTTATCCAACCGATATCACAGATGAAGTTATTGAAGTTGTTAAAAATTCAACACATATTTGCGAATGTTTTCATATTCCAATGCAATCTGGAAACGACAGAGTTTTACGTGCAATGAATAGAAGATATAATGTTGAGCAATATCGTGAAATTGTTACTAAAATTAGAGAAAATATAAAAGATGTTACTATAACATCTGATTTTATTGCAGGTTTTCCATCTGAAACACAAGAAGAATTTTTAGACACAATTAAAGCAATTGATGAATTGGGTTTGGATTATTCAAACACTGCGGCATATTCTGTTAGACCTTTAACAAAAGCTTCTAAAATGGTGGATGACTTTATTAAAGAGGATGAAAAGAAAAAACGCCTTGCGATTTTGAATGATAAAGTAAAAGAAGCGCATTTGAAATCTAACGAAAAATACATTGGAAGAACTCTTGAAATATTAATTGATGATGTTAAAGATGGTATCTATCAAGGAAGAACAAGAAACAATAAAGTAGTTCATATTGAAGATAATAAACTATACGAGATTGGTCAATTTGTTAATGTTGAAATCAAACGTGTAACCACTTGGTGTATGTTTGGTGTAAGAGTATAATTTTAAATTTGAACTTTTTTTGTAGAATTTCGTTTTAAAAAATAGAACGGAGATTTTGCCATGAAAAAATTTGTATTGCCTTTATTGTTTTTTGTATGTATTCAAAATTTAAGTTTTGCTATAGTTGTTATGCCTGCAAGTAAGTCTGTGGTTTGCACGGATGATATGAAAACCTGTTTGGTTGGCGGCAAAAGAATAAGTGACGGCGCAGGTTTGGTTTTATATAAGGGCTTTGTTTGCACCCATAATGGTAATATGTGCACAAATGGATATTATAATTCTTATGGCGGCTTTCAAAATTTAGACCTTGTGGATAAATTTTTGTTATAATAATTTTATGTCCACAATAATTTTATTTTGTGCAATAGTAATATTTTCTTGCATAATTACGAATAAATTTTCAAGCAAGCTTGGAATGCCAACGTTGGTATTCTTTATGTTTTTGGGTGTTTTGTTTGGTTGTGATGGAATTTTAAAAATTTCATTTGATGATTATGACTTAACATCAAAACTTTGCTCAATTGGATTATTATTCATAATTTTTTATGGGGGCTTTTGTACAAGAAAGCCTGATAATAAAAAAATTGCAACTCAAGCAATTTTGCTTTCTTCTGTTGGAACAATTTTAACAGCAGGGTTGGTGTTTTTATTCTGCAGTTATGCTTTGAAAATTCCTGCAATTGAAAGTTTTTTAATTGGTGCAGTTATATCTTCAACGGATGCTGCAAGCGTGTTTTCAATTCTGCGCTCAAAAAGATTGAATTTAAAATATTCAACTGCGCCAATACTTGAAATGGAAAGCGGAAGCAATGACCCATTTGCATACATTTTGACAATTCTTGGAATAACACTTCTTCTAGGACAAAATACGTCTGAGTTAACACCATTGCTTATAAAACAAGTGCTTTTTGGAGTATTTTTTGGTGTTTTAATTGCGTTTTTGGGTATTTTGACAATGCAAAAGACAAAATTAATTCAACAAGGTACGGATACTATTTTTATTGTTGCTCTTGCGCTTGCTTCTTTTGCAATTCCTGATTTATTGCAAGGCAATGGATATTTAAGCGTTTATATTTCAGGAATTATTTTAGGTAA
>JAZUSV010000063.1:0-5198 GCA_045606885.1 Candidatus Gastranaerophilales bacterium
TTTTGTTTTCTAATAATATTGAAACAAAAGATGGTGGCTTGCCTATAAAAATAAGAAAAATAATTAAAAAAGAAATTAAAAATGGAAATATAAAAATAGAAGACATAGAAAAATCGTATAGAAAAATCGTTAAACTCAAAAGAAGATTAAACGGTTAATATTTTGCACTTGGGGATTAATTGTAGTAAAATTAAGTTATGTTAGATTTGAATGCAAAATATGAAATTTTATCTTTTTCTGTAGGTGACACTAAAGCCGGAACTAAAATGGGCAAGATGCAAATCAAAAATCTTGATACATCTTCGGTTTTAAATTGCGTCTTGTGGGAAGAAACTCTTAATCGCACTGCAGATATTTCTACTCGAGTTGGAAACGTTATTCGTATCATTACTGCTAGTTATAATGAAAAATATAACAATTGTTTGTTAAATAATTTTGAAGTTATAGAGCAAGCAATTTTGGGTTTGGACGAAGAAAAAAGAAACGAATATTTCTATAAAATTACTCAAGAAGTAAATTGTTTTTCTGATGAGAAATTGAAATCTTTTGTGTTGGATATTTTGAACAACAATAAAGAAAAAATATTGGTGTGTCCTGCTGCAAAACAAATGCATCATAATTATATTGGTGGTCTTGTAGTTCACACTTGGGAATGCGTTGAGTTTGGAAAAGCAGTTCTTGAAAAGGTTAAAAAATATTTAAATAGAGATGAAGTAATTGCAGCTGCAATTTTGCATGATATTGGTAAAATTTACGAATATGACATTAATCTTGAATCTGGCATGATTGAATATAATGAGCAATTTAGAAAAGATTGGATTACTCATTCTCAATACGGCTATACGCTTTGTATGTCAAATGGCTTTTTAAATATTGCAAAAATGATAGCAGCTCATCACGGAAGAGCAGATTGGGGCGCAATGATTGACTTAGCCGAAAGAGACCTTGAACCATTTTACTATATAATTCATCATATTGATGATTTATCTGCTAAATTTGGCGCAACAAGTGTAAACGATTTAAAAAATTTAAAATAAAAGGATAGAAAATGAAACATATAAAAATTGCTTTTTTGATTTTAAGTTTATTATTTTCAACCAAGGCGTTTGCTGCACATCAACTGTATGCTGATATGGATGGAATTAATATCCCATACGGTACAAAACTTGAGTTGAATATGGCAGAGAATGTTACAACAAAAAGCATTGCTCAAGGAGATATGTTTCAGGCATATTTAACAAAAGATATTTATGTTAACAATAAGCTAATTCTTCCATCGAAAACTCTTTTTAGAGGAAGAGTAGTTGAAATGAAGCCTTCTCGCAGTTTTTCTCGTCCGGCATCGTTAACTTTAAATTTAGACCATTTGGTTACAAAATATGGAACACAATTGCCAATTAATTCTGGAATTGCCAGCAATTTTGAATATATTTTGAAAAAAGATGGTTCCCTAACTACAAATTGTAACTATTTTAGAGCAACAGGGGCAGATTTAAAAAAGGCTGGAAGCATATTGCCAAGGACTATAAAATGGGGAGCAACCGCAGGCGACCATGTGTTTACAGGGGCTAAAATTTTGTTTGTTCCTGTAGCTTTTGTTGGCGGAACAGTTGCTATGGTTGGTTCTGGAGTATATAACATAATTTCAAATTTGTTTGAACATGGTGACGAAATTGTTATCAAAAGAGGAACTGTGTTTAACATAATATTGCTTTCAACACTAGATATACCGTCATAATTATGGATAAATATCAACTTTTAGGTGAAATTAAAAACATTTTAATAAAAAATAATTTATCGCTTTCTAGTGCAGAAAGTTGCACAGGCGGACTTGTTAGCTCTTATTTAACAGATATTGATGGTGCTAGCGCTTTTATATATCAAAATTTTGTAACTTATTCAAATGAAGCAAAAGAAAAAATTTTAGGTGTGAGTGAGCAAACTCTTCAAAAATATGGTGCAGTTAGTGAGCAAACTGCTTTTGAAATGTCACAAGGGCTTTTAAAATATGCTGATTGTTCAGTTGCTACAACAGGTATTTTAGGGCCAACAGGTGGCACAAAAGAAAAACCAATTGGACTTGTTTATATTTCCTTGGGCTATAAGGATAATATAAAAGTTGTGCGCTATATTTCTCAAAAAGCAAATACAAATAATAGGTACGAAATAAAAAAAGATATTACAATGAAGGCATTGTTTGAATTAAGCGAGTTTTTGAAGGAAAATATTGGAAATTAATATGAAAACAATTATTATAGATAAAAATATTCAAAGTCGTGAAGCTTTATTGTCGAGTTTAAAAAATGTTTCTTGTGTAGAAGTAATTCAGGCTTGCGATGTTTTTGATGAAGTTAATAATGTAGATGATGTTGATTTAATTCTTTTTGATATAAATTCCAATATTGCAAAAGAAACACTTGAAAAAATTAAAGAATTAAAAGTAAAAAAAGAAAATTTGAATTTCATTGCACTAAGTTTTGAAATAAATTCAAATTTGGTTAGCGAAACACTTAACAGCGGTGTGAATGATTTTTTACTTAAGCCAATAATTCCAAGTGTGATTGAAAATGCTATTGAAAAACTTGAATGCGAAAACAAGAAGCAAAGCGCAAACACAATTGCCGTTTTTTCAAACAAGGGTGGTGTTGGAAAAACTTCTCTTGTTGTTAATTTGGCCTATGAATTATCAAAAAAAACAGATAAAAAAATCTGCATTTTAGATTTAAGTTTCAATAGCGAAGATGTTGCTGAATTTTTAGATATAAATAAAAAGTTTGATATTGATTATGTTTTATCTAATATTGAAAATTCTAATAAAGAATTTTTGATGTCTTTGATGAGCAAATATAAAGACTCTAATCTATACTTGCTTGAAACGCACGAAGATATTGTTTGTGAGACAAAATACACTCCTCAAAAAATTACAAAAATAATTAATTCTTTGAAAAATATTTTTGATTACATTGTAATTGATACATCTAGCATAACAAACGAAATGACTGTTTCGATGTTGAATAATTCAGATGTTATATTGTTAGTTGCTTCAACTAACACCTCTTCTATAAGAAGTTCGCAAAAAAGTTGTGAACTATTTGACAAAATTGGCTATAGTAATGATAAAATAAAGTTAGTTATAAATAGATATATTGAAAACCAAGAAAATTCTTTGGATGACATTGAAAAAAGTATTGGTAGAAAAACATTTTGCACTATTCCAAATAATTATTTAACATTAATTGATGCGATAAATATGGGTTGTGCGGTGGGTGAATCAAATCCACAATCAAACATTGCAAAAGCATATTCTAAAATTGCTGATGAAGTTTTAAAATTAGATTTTGCAAAATTAAAACAAGAAACAAATTATAATCATGGTATTTTTAATTTGCTTCAAAGAATGGGGGAGTAAAAATTGTCACTTAAAGATAGATTGAAAACAACACAAAAACCTGTTGCTGCAAAAGTTCAAAAACAACAACAAGAATTAAGATATTATGAATCAAGCGAAGACGCTAAACAATACGATTCTCTTGGAATTATTGACTCTTTGTTGTTTGACGATGATTTAAATAACGTATTTGTAAGTGGCGCAAAAAATGTTTATATTGAAAAAAGAGGCAAAGTGCACAAAAGCACTTCGACTTTCAGAGATAATGTTCAATTAGAAAACATATTAAGAAAAGTTGCTGTTTCTCAAGGTATTGAGTTTGATGAGAAAAAACCTTGTTTTCAATTTAACCATACCTTAGGGGTTAACGCACTTGTTACTCTTCCTCCTTTGTCTAATTGTGCAACAATGTTTTTAAAATGCTACAAAGATAAACACGCAACAATGCAAACCTTATTAGAAGAGCAAAGCGTGTCAAAAGAAATTGCGCTCATATTAGAAGCGCTTTGTGCTATTAGAAAAAATATTTTAATCATTGGTGAAAAATCTACCCTTAAAACAACCCTATTAAGCGCAATGGCTAAGAAATTGCTAAATAATAATAGAGCGATTGTTATTGATAATCAAAAAGAATTTAAAATTGATTCGCAAAACCATACTAATTATGACTTTTGTGGCTTTAAAGATGAGCAAATAAAGAAAACTTTACTAGATTCAATTTTGCTTTCAAACCCTGATAAAATCTTTGTAAATGATGATACTGATGCAATATTACCTTATTTGCTTAATAAAGCACAAGGTTACAGAGGTTTTGTATCTACAATGTGCGCAAGTTCACCAAACGAAGCGATTGAAAAATTAATTCAACTTTTAGTTGAAGCTGATTCTAATTTGACATTTGAAAAAGCAAAAGCAATTGTATTAAACACTGTTGATGTTGTTATAACAACTAAAAAAGACGATGTGCATAGAAGAAAAATTGGTGCAATTAGTGAAATTAACTTATTGCTAGATGATGGTTTTATTCAAGATATTTTTAATACTGATTATCTTCAACATCATAAATCTTGCGGTATTGTTCCTGAATTTTATGAAGATATAAAAGAAAATTCTCTGCCAATCGGAGATAATATTTTTGATGAAAATTATAAACACACATATCAAAAAAATCCAGAAATTGATTCATTGAATCAAATAGCCAAAAAAGGTGGAAATATTGATATATTGAAAAAATTTAAAAAAGATTTACCAACTCCAAAGAGAGAAGAAAATGTACAACATGAACCACAAGAGGTGCACAGCCCTGAAATAAGTGGCGATGAGTTGATGAAAAAAGCTCAAGAAAAATTTGACGAAATTAAAAGTAATATTGAAATTCAAGAAAAAATAGCTGAGCAAAAGGAAATTTTTTCTCAAGAGATAAATATAAACAATGAGCAAAATGACAACTTATAAGCATTTGATGCGAAAATGCATCAATATTGCAAAAAAGGGTCGAACATTTGTTGAGCCAAACCCTTGTGTTGCTGCTATTGTTTATGATGAAGAAAAAGAAGAAATTATTTCTGTTGGTTATCATCAAAAATATGGCGAAGCTCACGCTGAAGTAAATGCAATTAAAAATGCTAATGGTAATACTAAAGACAAAACCATAATTGTAAATCTTGAACCTTGTGCTCATTTTGGAAAAACTCCGCCTTGTGCAGATTTAATTATTAAATCCGGTTTTAAAAAAGTTGTTGTTGCAATGTTGGACCCAAATAAAAAAGCCGCAGGTGGCGTCGAGAAATTAAGAAATGCGGGTCTTGAG
>JAZUSV010000064.1:0-1848 GCA_045606885.1 Candidatus Gastranaerophilales bacterium
TAAAGCAACTAATGCCTAATAAAAACCAAAAGAGCGTTAAACATAATTTTCCTTTTTTATTTATCTTCTGTTTTTATTTTATTTCATCCTTGCGTCAAATATGGGCATAATATATAATAATTTCAAAAGGAAGTTTAATTATGCAAGATAAACCTAGATATTCTCGTGTTTCAGACATTTTAGATTTAGCCATTTTTATGCAATCAAAAAGTCTTGGTATTACAATTTCAGACATAATGGAGCGATATAACGTTTCTCGTCGCACAGCAGAGCGGATGAGAGATAGTTTATTAAACATTTTCCCATCAATTGATGAAATAGAAACGCAAGATAATCAAAAACATTGGGGGTTTATCAATTATTCAATTAATTCGCTAATTACTTTAGAAAAAGAAGAATTAATCGGACTTGAAAATTTAATTAAAAGAACAACAAATAAAGAATTAAAAATTCAATTAAGAAAAACAATTGAAAAATTACAAGCAATTAATATCAAAAACACTTTGACAAACGAAGAAAATATCAAACTTCTAATACAAACACAAGGACACGCAATTAAACAAATTCCTCAGTATAAAATTGATATTGATACATTTGTCGAGGTTAAAAATGCACTAGCTAATAATAAAATGCTAGAAGGTGTTTATCATAATAAAAAAAGAACTCTTGAACCGTTGGGGTTAATTTATGGCGAAAAAACATATTTAATCGCTTATGAAAAAGCAAAAGGAAACGATATTTATACTTATACTTTGCACAAATTTAAAAACCTAAAAATGACAGAAGCTAAATTTAAAAAGCATAATTTTAATCTTCAAGAATTTGCAAGCCGTTCCTTTGGGGTTTATCAAGGTGAAATTCTTGATGTAGAACTAGAGTTTGATAAAGAATTAGCGCCTGAAGCTATGGATTATAATTTCCACCCAACACAAAAGATTAAAAAGCAAAAAGACGGAAGTTTATTGGTTAATTTTAAAGCGTGTGGCGAAAGAGAAATTATCTGGCATATTTTTAAATGGGGCAAGGGGTGTAAGATTAACAAGCCAGAGAGTTTAAAAGAAACATACAAAAATTATTTAAAAGAAAATTTAGATAATTATTAAATTAATATGTTGCATAGTTTTTGTTTGAGTTACAATAGAAATCTAGATAGTTAATTTCATCTAGGATTGTGTTGTAAAAGTTAATATTAAGGGAGAACATGAACTATGATTAGTCCAATTAGTTCGATGCGCGGTTTTGCCATTACAAATTCTAATTCAGCAAAAAAATCGGCTGAAGTTTCGGCTTCAAAAAGCAACTATCAAACAAACACACTTGTTTCATCAAACAAAATACTATCTGCACTTCAAGCATACAACCAAATTAACTTCACATCTGGCATTTCAAAACCAACAAATGTTGTTGTTGGCGATGTAGATTTTGAAGCTTACGAAGAAATTGCAAAAGAAGCTGTAGCAGATATCAAAGCGAGAGCTGGCAAAAAAGGGCAGTTTCTAAATTGGATTCAAGAATTACCAAAAACACAACTTGAAAACGTAGACAAACTTTATGATTTAGCGCAAAGCGCAAAAGCAGGCGGAAAAACCGATATTGCAATTTTGGGCATTGGTGGTTCAAGACACACAACAGAAGCGCTTGTTAATATGATTGGAAAAGGAAAAAATGCTCATTTCTATTCATCGGTTGACCCTGAAAGCTTTAAAAGATTTGCAAATAGCCTAGATTTAGATAAAACACAATTTTTGGTAGTATCAAAATCTGGCGGAACACTTGAAACAACTGTTGCCTATGAAAATGCTAAAAAATTAATGCAAAATCATACAGGCAAAGAAAATGTTTCAGACA
>JAZUSV010000065.1:0-5406 GCA_045606885.1 Candidatus Gastranaerophilales bacterium
ACCGCTTGGCCTCCGACTTCTCGTCGTGGTGATAACGCAGAAATGGCATTAATCCAATTAGTTTAATCTATTAGGCAAAAATGCGCTACATTATCTGCTTTGAATTTCTTGGTGATAATTTTTTTGGAAGTCAAAAACAACCAGATAAAAGAACTGTCCAAGGAGAAATTGAAAAAGCACTTTGTACATTGACAAAAGATGAAATAAAAATCATACCGTCAGGAAGGACGGACGCCAAAGTGAGCGCTGAGTATCAAGTTGCTCATTTTGATGTTAGCAACAAAATTGAAAACCCAAGCAATTTTTTGTACAAACTAAATTGTATTCTTCCTGATGATGTCAAAGTTTTTGAATTGAAAGAAACAAATTCTTTGTTTCACGCTCAAAAAGACGCAAAATATAAGCATTACAGATACGTTATTCAAAATAATCGTGTTGCTTCCGTTTTTTGTAATAATTGCAATCTGTTTTATCCTTATTGCGAATTAAATATTGAAAGACTTAACCAATCTTTGTCATATTTAATTGGACATCATGATTTTTCGGCTTTTAAATCAGTATCTGATAATCCTTATAATGATTGCGAAATTTATTTCGCAAGAGCTAGCAAGGAAATATTTAAAAGACAAAATTTTATCTTTATAGACATTGTAGGGAATAGATTTCTCTATAATATGATTAGGACAATTGTTGGCCAATTGCTTTTTATCGAAAGAAACAAACTTGAGCCTTCCGTTATGGGCGAAGTTTTAAATTCTAAAGATAGAGCTAAAGCAGCAGACGTTGTTGATGCTCAAGGATTAATCCTTAAATACGTTGGCTATGATAATGTAGAAAACTATATTCAAAAAATAAACTCACAAAAGGAAGGTAAATAAATGAAAACATTTAGTGCAAAACCACTAGAAGTAGAAAGAAAATGGTATCTTGTTGATGCCGATGGCGCTACTTTAGGTAGATTAGCAGTAGAAGTTGCAAATATTTTAAGAGGCAAAAACAAACCTCAATATACACCAAATGTTGATACAGGTGATTTCGTTGTTGTTATCAACGCTGAAAAAATTGCTGTATCAGGCAAAAAAGAAACTGATAAAATGTACAGAAGCCATTCAGGTTTCCCTGGCGGTTTCAAAGAAATCAGCTTTAAAGCTATGATGGAAAAAGACCCAACAAGAGCAATCGAAAAAGCTGTTAAAGGTATGCTTCCACACAACACACTTGGTGATGAACAATTCCAAAAATTAAAAGTATATGCTGGCGCTGAGCACCCACATGCAGCTCAAAAACCTGTTGTATACGAATTAAAAGGAGATAAGTAATGGCTGCTAATAAAAACGAAATCGTAAAAACTGGTCGCAGAAAATGCTCAATTGCAGTTGCAAAAGTTGTATCAGGTAAAGGTAGAATTTTTGTTAACGGTAAAACTTTAAAAGGTTACTTTGGAAATAGACCATCTTTAGAAATGACTATTTATAGACCATTAGTTTTAACTGAAAATCAAGACAAATTTGACGTAAGAGTTAAAGCTGTAGGCGGTGGTGTTAGTGCTCAAGCTGACGCTATTCAATTAGCTATTTCTAGAGCTTTAGTTGAAGCAAACGAAGAATTTAAACCAGCTTTAAAACAAGAAGGTTTATTAACTCGTGACGCTCGTATTAAAGAACGTAAAAAATACGGTAGAAAAAGAGCAAGAAAACGCTTCCAATTCTCAAAAAGATAAGAAACAAAAATATTTCAAAAACCCTCCAATTTGGAGGGTTTTTTGTATTTATCGTCTTTGTGCATGATTTATTTTTTTTAAAAAACATTAGATAATTAATTTGGCAAAGGGAGTTAGATTTATATGTTAGATTGCCAAAATACATCAGTTATTTGTATAGATTTGCAAGAAAAATTAGTAAACATGTTGGAAAATTCTGATTTTATTGCAACTCAAGCAACAAAATTTATGCAAGCGCTTTCAATTTTGGATGTCGACACTATAATTACCGAACAATATCCAAAAGGATTGGGAGCGACAATTGAATCGATATCAGTAATTGCTGACTTTAAAAAGCTTGAAAAAACATCTTTTTCTGCAATTGAAGTTCTTCCAAAATTAAAAGAAAACGTTGTTGTTTTTGGAATAGAAACTCACATTTGTGTTTATCAAACAGTAATCGATTTACTTAAAAAAGGGCATAATGTTTATGTTGTAGCTGATTGTTGTGCTTCAAGAAGCAAGTTAAATTACAAAACTTCCTTAGAGTTAATGAAACAAAAGGGTGCTAAAATTACAACTTTAGAAATAGTTTTATTTGAGTTTTTAAAAAGCTCAAAACATCCTAATTTTAAACAAGTGCAATCTTTGATTAAATAATTTGCCACGCAACTAACGTACACAAGGTAAGAAAATGACACAAGAGATTTCGCTAAATACTGCACAATTTGCTCTTTTAAATCCAGATATTAGGGTTAGTGCAACATCAACTTTTAACGCTCAAGAAGCTTACGAAAACACTTTTGAAGATGTTTTGTTAGACCAAGTTTCAAAAACACACGAGCAAAATCAAAAAAATAATGAAGTTAAATTTTATAATCTTGGCGCACCAGCAGGCTTTTTCTTGGATAACTCTTTGCTTGAGCAAATGGAAACACTTGAAATGGAGTCCTCAAGTGTTTCGCATAATAGTTTTAATCCGTATATGCTTGAAAATTAAGCCTTGTGGGCAATAACTTCGACTTCAACTTTTGCATTTTTTGGTAGTTTAGCTTCAACGCAAGAACGAGCAGGGCTTGATGTAAAATATTGCGCATAAATTTCGTTAAAAGCGGCAAAATTATTCATATCGTCAATAAAACAAGTTGTTTTAATAACATCGCTAAAGTCATATCCAGCTTGATTTAAAACTGCTTTAATATTTTTCATTACCTGTTGAGTTTGTTCTTTTATATCGCCATCAATAAATTGATTAGTTTGTGGATTGATTGCGATTTGACCTGAGCAATATAAAAAACCGTTTACTTTGATTGCTTGTGAATATGGTCCAACAGGTTCTGGAGCAAGATTTGTGTATATTTTTTCCATAATTATTCCTTTGTTGTAATGTTTGTGTAGCCTGCTTCTTTAAGTGCATTGATTATTGTTGTGAAATGTTCAAAGTTTCTTGTTTCAATAACAATATCCAAATAGCATTCGTTAATATCGGTGCCTTTTCCGCCTTGATTATGACGTACTCGAATAACGTTTGCGCCGTGGTTAGCTATAATTGTACTAACATCTCTTAATTGTCCTGGTTTATCAAGAAGTTCAATGGTTAGATGTGAAATTCTTCCTGTTTTTATTAAAGCCTTGTTAATTACTCTTGATAAAATGTTTACATCAATATTTCCGCCTGAAACAAGGCAAACAATGTTTTTGTTTTCAAGAGGAATTTTGTCAAACATAACAGCTGCAACAGGTAAAGCGCCAGAGCCTTCTGATATCATTT
This sequence comes from Candidatus Gastranaerophilales bacterium, assembly GCA_045606885.1. GTDB lineage: Bacteria > Cyanobacteriota > Vampirovibrionia > Gastranaerophilales > Gastranaerophilaceae > RUG14156. The sequence goes on from JAZUSV010000065.1 coordinate 3,471, forward strand.
TTTCTTTTTCAATTAAAGTTAAAACCGCACTTGCAATTTCATCTTCTTTAACGGTTACAATTTCGTCAACAAAATTTTTGCAATAGTCGTACGTTAATTCTCCAGGAAGTCGAACAGCGGTACCATCAGCAAAGGTGTTAACTTGTTTTAATTCCATTCTTTGATTGTTTTTAATTGATTCATACATTGAATCTGCGCCTGCTGCTTGCACGCCGTATACTTTGCAAGTTGGTTTGATTTGTTTAATTGTTGAGGCAACTCCCGAAATTAAGCCGCCACCGCCAATGGGAACAACAATTGCATCTACGTCGTGCAGTTGTTCATATATTTCAAGAGCGATTGTTCCTTGTCCTGCAATAACGTCGTTGTCATCAAACGGGTGAATGAAAGTCGCACCTGTTTCTTGTTGATATTTTAACGCTTCTTGATAAGCATCATCATACACGCCATCAATTAATTTAATTTCTGCTCCGTAACTTCTTGTTGCTTCAACTTTGGATATTGGTGCCGTTAGTGGCATAAAGATTGTTGCTTTAATCCTTTTTTCTTTAGCAGCTAGAGCAACGCCTTGTGCATGGTTTCCAGCAGAACAAGCAATTACGCCTTTTTTCTTTTCTTCTTCAGATAATTTTGAAATTTTATAATATGCGCCACGTAATTTGAAAGAGCCCGTTAATTGCAGGTTTTCAGATTTTAAATAGATATTATTTTTTCCGCTTAAAAAGCTTGAGTGTGTTAGGCTTGTTGTTCTTGCGATTTTAGACAAAATATTTTTTGCATCATACACGGTATCTAGTGTTAGTTTTTCCAAAATTATCTCCTTGATTTTTTATTAAATAATATCAAAAAATGTGTGCCATGGCTATTTTGTAATATTTGAAAATAACTCAATAATAGGATGTGCTTTTTATCTTAATAAATTATTATTATGAAAAAAGGAAAAAATATGGCAGTTAGAATAATTTACTTAATTATAGGAATTACACTTGCGGTTAATTTGGTTTTGACTTTTGTTAGTTTGATTACAGGTGTAAATTTATATCAAAAATATGGAAAACAAATTTTAAATTTTTTCATCGGTTTGGGTTTGTTTATCATAGCTGTTTATGTTGTTTTTGCCATTATGGGTTTAATATAAAGGAGTTAAAATGATTAAAGAAAAAGGAAGCTTGGCTTTAGCGGTACTTATACTATTTTTAGTATTTATTGTTTTTTGCAATCCAATTGCAATTGTTGGCGTTGGGGAGCGTGGTGTAAAAGTTACATTGGGAAAAGTTTCTCCTGAAAGTTTTTCTGAAGGTATACATTTTGTAATGCCATTCATTCAAAAAATCAAAGTTATGAATGTTAAAACTCAAAAACTTTCAACACCAACAGAAGTTTACACAAAAGATATCCAACAAGCTAGAATTAGCTATGTTGTTAACTACAACTTGATGCCTCAACATGTTCATGAAATGTATCGTCAAGTTGGTATGAACTATGTTGATACAATTTTATTACCTGCAATTGAAGGTAATATTAAAGACGTTATAGGACGTTGGAATGCTCAAGATTTAGTTGCAAACAGAGCTACTGCGACTGCAGATATTTTACAAAAATTGCAATCTCAATTAAAAGAAAGATATATTAACGTAACTTCTTTCCAAATTATAGACATCAATTATTCAGAAGTATTTGAACGTGCAATTGAATCAAAAGTAACAGCTGAACAAGAAGCGCTTAAAGCTAAAAATAAAACTGTTCAAGTAGAAGAAGAAGCTAAACAAAAGTTGATTTCAGCTCAAGCAGAAGCAAAATCAATGCAAATAAGAGCAACTGCTTTGACTCAAAATAAAGCATTGGTTGAATATGAAGCTGTTCAAAAATGAAATGGTAAATTACCAGAATATATGATGGGTGGCAGCATTCCTTTTATAAATATGCCAATTAAAAA
>JAZUSV010000066.1:0-8457 GCA_045606885.1 Candidatus Gastranaerophilales bacterium
GTTTAATTTCTTGTTCTTTTTCAAAAACACTAAATCTATCATCACTAAAATCAAACAATGTTTGATGAAGCGGATTTTGCCATTGAGAATAAGAATAAGCGCCATATTTTTTATTCAAAAGAGTATAAATCGCATCTCCTTTTAAAAAATAGTCGTTATGCTTTTTAAATTCTTCAAATTCTTGATTTAAACTAATGACGATAGGGTCTTTGTTTTCTAATTTTTTTAAAAAATTTGAATATGCTTTTTTAAGAGCAGTTTCCTGATTAGCCAAAACATAATCATATAAAACCATATCCTTGTCAAATTCAGTAGTTTTATAACCACTAGATGTTGGCACGTCAACCAAGTAATCTTTATTTTGAACAATTGAATTAAATTCATCAACATCTAAAAGATTGCCCCAATCATCACTGCACAATGCTTTTAAATCAATGATTGGTTTTTTGGACAGCAAAGAACCATCATAAGGTGAATAATAATCCCCTTTAATTATACCCATTGGCTCGACGCTAAGTGAATCAATTGCGCTATCGTACAAAAAATCAACATAAGAAATTGCACCTTGATTTTTACTTAAAATACCAATTCCTATATCTTCATTTTTATCTGAAGGCAAACTAACACTATGTGTAACAAATGCCAAATTTTTCAAGGCCAATTGCTCTTTTGCTTCTTGGCAATACGCCCTTGCCTCAATTTTTTCTAAAGGGCTCAACATTCTCGCAAATGAAACACTTGTGTTTGATAATCTCACTTAATTTTCCTCATTATAGGATTGAGCAATGTTTGGAACAATAAAATCTTCAAGTTTCTTTCCGTCAACACACTCATCAATAAGTTTTTTCTTATTTAAATCGCTAGTGTTTACATCTTCACACATACAAGTGCAAAACCAGCCAACAAGTCCATTCATCCAGCCCGATATTTTTTCTTGTTTATATTTTGCAAGAGCAAGCTGATAATTTAAATATCTTTTAGTCAAAAGCGAATTAGGGCGTTGCAGTTGACGATAAACCAATGCTTCCATTTTTTTAGCACAAATTAAAGCGTTCGCCTTATGAGAAATATTTGCCAAAGGATTTGCAAGCAAAACTTCATTTTTATATGCAAGCTCTGACATATACATAACTTGATTTTTCATCAATTCAATATCAACAATGTTATCATCTTTATATTTTGAAGATAAAACATCACGACTAACAAGTTGGTAATCAATTGCTTGAGATAACTGTTTTTTTTGTTTAGAAGTCATCTTATCTTTGTTTTGAACATATAATTTCATAAGTTCATCAGCTCTAGTAGCATGAACAATGTTTGCCTTTTGTTTTAAATAATCTTTATAAAAACGTCTCGCAAAGCCTTCATCTAGCATTTTTAGTGCATCAACATAAGGCGATATAAAAGTATCTTCAAAACTTTGCAAATTTGTTGGAACTTCAAACGGAGCAAAATTATGCTGAGAGTCATTTTTTTCAAAATCCAAAACATCAAACTCAACAGCTTCTCCAAAGTCGATGAGTTTTACTTTATCATTTTCATCGATAACTATATTTTCTTGTTTTAAGTCTCTATGCAAAACTCCACTGTTATCAAGTTTCACAAGGGTTTGAAGTGCGTCTTGAAGAGCACCAGGATTAATCGGATTAGTAATATTATCGGGTCTTTTGCCATCTACATAGGTGGTAATTAAAACATTTCTTCCATCTGACAATTTAACCTTGCCGACATATTGCTGAGAGTTTTGACCAAGAGAAGTAACTTTTTTTAAAATACTAACTTCATCTTCGAAATCACAACCTATTCTTTGTCTTTCGCCTGTTTTTTCATTTTTTTCATCAATGTGTGAAAATTTAGCAACAACGCCATTATATCCAAACCCATCAACATTTTTTATTTGATAAACAACACCCGACATCCCATATCCCAACGGACTTAGCGCATTTTTGTCATTTGCAATTAACTTTATTTCATCACTTAGCTGCTGTTGTGCAACAGATGAAACCCCATTTGCAAACTCAGAATTTAAAACGCTAGTGCTTTTAAAAAACTTGTCTTTTTGCTCGTTAGCTAAAAAAGAAATTGGTCTTGTGTGTGCTTTAGATGATTTGAATGTATTTATAGTATTAAATTTAATTGCATTTAAAAGCATAGCGTCACCTTTATTTGTATAATGCTGATAAAAAAATTTTTTTGCTCTTTATTCTTTATTTTTACTCAATTTATCAGCAGCAAAAGTTGTAAGAATTGGAATTATTCCATAATAAACCAAAGCAAAGACCAAAGTTGGACGCAAAATATTAATTCCTTCAATATATTTTGGTAGTTTTGGCGAATTTTTATTTGCTTCAATGAATTTTTCAAGCATATTTTTTGTGCCGTTTTTAATCAATTTATCTATTTCGCAACCTGCAAAAATGCTTACAGCAGAAGATAATAGTTTGTTTAAAATCAAAGGAGTTTTTTGCTCTTCCTTGATTTTTTTTGATTTTTTAACCGATACAACCGAAGTAGCAGTTAACAATACATCTGTTGCAACAGACATGTTTCTTGCAATGTTTAAATCGTTTGCACTGTGTTTTGTTGCAAATTTTTGAACTCCATCACAATCAATAATTTTGCCAATAGCATTTGCAAGTCCTGTAAAACTAGGCTCTTTTTGTTTTTTTACTTCTTCTTTTTTATTTTTAGAAATCAAATCTAAAATTATTGGTACCAAAGAAACCCCAAGAACAGATTTTGGAATTGCGCTAATCAAATTAGAAGAAAGTTTAATTGTTTGGGTTAAAAACTTATAATCTTTTGCAGACAAATTTTTAATTGTATCTGACTTTAAAAATTGCTCAGGAGCTTTATCAATTTTTTTTATTGCAGATTCTATAGGCAAAGCCACCGTTTGCGCTATTGCAAACTTTGCCAAAGCAGAAGACAAAGACTCTGCAGTCAAAGTTTTCTTTTTTTCTTTATCTACCCTAGGCACTGCGTTTATTGCCAAAGGTCTTAAAACTGTTGCACCAAGCAAAGAAACACCAGCTGCAACACTAGCACCATGCGATGAAACATACTCAAGCCCATTGAGCAGAATTTTGTTATTATATAACCCACCAAAATTTTGAGTGTTTTTTGTTTGATTAATCCTCACCTTTTAAATTATAATTTAAAAATGAAAATAAAAGATTTTTTAATAAAGGAAACAAAAGGTTTTAATTTATTTGAAAAAATCTTTTTTCCGTTGGAAATTTTACTAATTGTAATTATTTCTATTATTTTAAACGATAGCAAAGTTGCGCTAATTTCTGCTATAGCAGGAATTTCGTATACAATTTTAGCTGGAAAAGGAAAAATTTCTTGCTATTTTATTGGACTTATTGGTACTTTTTGTTATTGCTATATATCATTTAAAAACGGTTTTTATGGAAACTTGGCACTTTATGGATTATATTTTTTCCCAATGCAAATAATTGGGATAATCAAATGGGCAAAACACTTAAAAAAAGATACCGGCGAAATATACAAAACTTGTCTATCAAAAAAAGAAAAACTGCTATATTCAATACTTTTGTTTACATCAACAATAATGCTTTGGTTGATTTTAAGCTTAATTGGCGGAAAAAATCCTTTTGTTGACTCCCTTACAACTGTTTTTTCCATTTTTGGTCAAATTCTCACTGTTAAAAGATGTGTTGAACAATGGTACATTTGGCTTATAGTTAATATTTTTACTTTATTTATGTGGATAATTGCATACATCAATGGTTCAAATTGCCTAGCAACAATAATAATGTGGGCAACTTATGTATTTTTGGCGCTTTATTTTTTAAACAAATGGAAAAAAGAAATAGATTAATAATTTATTTCCAATTTGGATAATAACGAAGTGTCACTTCGTCTCTATCATCTATTGTAGCATTTGTACCAAAAATAAAATTAGTTAAAGAACCAAGAGGTGGCAATGGAGTTAAAAGCCACTTAATAGGAAAAACTAAAAGCGCAAAACTAATTCCTTTTTTGGAATAAGAACACAATATTTTTGAGCTATCCAAACCTTCAATTTGAAAATCATCTAATATAATTTCTGCAGGAAAACCATTCATCCCTTTTGTGATATATGTTTCAACTTTTGCAGTTGCAATTGTATCTTTTTTGACAATTAATTCTCGGTTGTAATAAATATTTTTTTTAACTTTTAATTTAATTAAACTTCCCTCAATAATACCGTCTTTTGTGGAAACTTCATCAATTACCTGTAGTTTTATAGGGATATAAAACGTGTCTTCAAAATTATAAGGCAACTCTTGTGCTTTTGAAGGCAAAGAACTTAGAAAAAAACAAACACTACACAAAATAAACAAAAAAAGTTTATTCATATTTTATTTCCTTTGTGCTTTTTGTTTTTATTTTTTCTCTTAATTTTGAACGATTATCAACCGAAGTTAAAAGAAAATTTTGATAATATTTATTGTTAATATATTCGTTATTTTCAAGGTAATTTGGATACTTAAACGTCAAATACTCATAAATATAAGCAAGTCTTTTTGAAGTTAAATTAGTTCTTGAAATCAAGTCACTTCTTTTTTGAGGGCAAGTTTTATTAATATACACAATTAAAGCTAAAGGGTTATATCCTGCCTTAACCATATAATCAACTGCTCTTTTGTCTGCAACTTTTTCAAATTTTTTAGGAGAAGCGGCAATTTGAATAGAGTCAATTCTTCCACCCCAAGTTCCATCATAAGACTTAACAACCGTTGAAATCTCCCTTGCAAGCATTGCAGCTATTTCATCATCACTTTGAGCTGATTTATATAGTTCATCGTAAACAATTACTTGTCTTTTAGTAAGATTATCGATGATATCAAGAACGTTTTTCTTTTCTGTATCGTTATAAACAAAAACAATGCGTTTAGCAATTTTGTTATGGTTTAATAAATTTACACCGATGTCATCTATTCTAGTTTTAATTGAATTTTTTGTATCTAAATTTAGTTCATTTGCAAACACAAAAGCATTTGAAAACACAAAAAATACAAACAAAAACAGTATTCGAAATAACATAAAAACTCCGTATATAATTTCAAAATTATTTTAGCACGGAGTTTATTTTAAAATGTTAATTTTAGCTTTTCTTTACATTACCCAATTACATCAATTGTGGTAAGCTCTCTTGTTGTGGTATCGAAGCCAAGATCAAGTTCTTTATCATAATCAACAGTTCTTAAGATAAGATGTTTCATTGAATCAAGATATTTTGCACTTTCACATCTAAGAATATCTTCATAGTATCCTTTGTAGCTATCTTGTTTTTTAGCAACGCCAATTTTTTCAATCAAGCTGTCTAAAAGTTTTGTTGCTTCAACACTTTCCTTACCTGTTAAAATGTAAGATGTTTCATCCTCAAAAGAAAAAGCTTGCGCTTGCCCTTCTTGATAATCAGGCATAATTCCTCTTAACATAATTTGCATATTTTCTTCATTAGGAGTGCAAGCATGTCCATTTATAACGCCAGCCGCACGACAGGAAGATGCAATAGAAGAATTAACTTTTATGGTTTTTCCAAAACTTATTGGATTTACGTTCATCCTAACCTCACTTTTTTACTTACACTAACAACACTTGTGATAAAATTATTTTGATATTAATTTAACAAATCTTATCAATTTCAGATTTAAAATTTTCGCAAAATTTCTCAAGTACACAAAGAAACTCTTGATAATCTCCCAATTTAAGCAAAGCATTCTCTTCGATTTTTGCCATTTTATCTATTGCTTGTTGCATATATGCTTTTCCAATATCGGTTAAAACTATGTTTTTTTCACGCTTTTCACCTTCAATTGTTTCAAAAAGAATATACCCTTTTTTTTCGCACTCCTTAACAACAGTATTCAATGTTGTTTTTGTCATACCCCACTCAGCGCATATCTGCTTTTGCGATTTAGGATTATTGCCATCAAGTGCATATAAAAACCACATCAGATTAAAATTATAACCAATTTTTTTAGACGCACGAGAAGCTTGTGCATGCACAAAACAAAACGATTTTCTTAAACGCTCGATATCTTCTTTTTCAATAGCCATAAGTACTTTTACTATATTTTATTTTTAGAATATAGTCAACACACATAATTTGACACATGTCCTTTTTCGTATTATTTTTATAGTACGGATTAGGATTTTAACATGGAAGCAATGCAACACCAAGAAGAATGGAAGCCAAAATCAAGCTTATTAATGATAACAATAGCTTGCATGTTAGCCACATTTGTTGAAGTTTTAAACACATCGATTGCCAATGTTGCACTTAAATATATTGCAGGAAGTTTTTCGATTTCAAACGACGAAAGTCTTTGGATTGTTACCATTTTTCTAATTGCTTGTAGTATTTTATTGCCTGCAACAGATTGGTGTTGCACAGTTTTTGGAAGAAAAAAATTCTTTCTTTTTTGCGTTGCACTGTTTGGAATTTCAGCAATGATTTGCGGTCTTGCGCCCAATTTTGAAATCATGATTATAGGAAGAATATTGCAAGGTCTTGGCGGAGGTTGTTTATTACCTTTGTCTCAAGCAATATTGCTTGAAAGCTATCCCAAAGAAGAACAACCAAAAGCAATGGCGATTTTCTCAACAGGGATTACAATAGCACCAATTATTGCACCAATTATCGGTGGCTGGCTGACTTCAAACTTATCTTGGAACTATGTGTTTTTTATATCCGTTCCATTTTGTATTGCGGCTTTTGTAATGATTATGATGCACATAGAAGACCCACCATACTTAAAAATTGAAAAAAATCTCAAATTTGACTATATCGGAATGATTTTATTAATCATTTGGATTGCAACTTTTCAAGTAGCGGTTGATAATGGTCAAAAAAATGGATGGTTTGATTCACAATACATAAGAAACCTTGGAATAACAAGTTTAATAGCATTTGCTAGTTTAGTTTGGTGGGAATTAAAATGCGAAAAACCACTTTTAGACTTGAAAATATTTAAAAATTGGAACTTCACCTTTGGAACGCTGATTTTAACAATGCTTTTTGGCGTTGCTTATGGAACAATTGCAATGTTGCCGCAATTTTTACAAAACATGTTGGGCTATGATTCTCTTTTAGCTGGGCTTGCTGCAGGTCCAATGGGCTTTGGTACAATGAGTGGTGTTATGTTTTGTGCGGTAACTTCTAAAACTCTTGATTTAAGACATCAAATGCTATTTGGAATTGTTGTTTTTTCAATAGGTTGTTTAATGTTTTCAAGTTTAAATTTAGACATTGCACTATCCAACGTTATTATTCCAAATGTTGTTTTAGGTATCGGAATGACTTCAATCATCATTCCAGGAACAACATTGCTTTTTGCAACTGTTTCAAAGCAAGATATGACAAATGCTTCAAGTATTCAAAACTTGATAAAAAACGTAGGATGTGCAGTTGGAACTTCTTCTGTAGGCTTTTTGGTTTCAAGCTATTCACAAGTTTATCAACATTATTTAGTTGACAAATTAACCCCTTTAAACGAAGTTTTTTACGGTAAAGTAATGGCCATGCAAACACAATTTATGAGTTTAGGAATGGATTTTACAACTGCACTTGGCGCAGCGCAAGGAAAAATTTATGGTCAACTTGTACAACAATCAACTCTTTGCGCCTTTATTAATGCATACAAAATTTACGCTATTGCAATTATCATACTTATACCTTTTGTGTTTATATTGAAAAAATTTAATCCCGAAGAAAAAGCATAAAAAGAGTCGTTATCGACTCTTTTTAAATATTTTAACATTATTATTTATCTTAACTAAATATATCCAAAGTATTTGTTATGAGACCCCCTATTGGATTTAGCAAAGTATAAACAATTTTTGCTGCTTTCTCGTTTTTAATGAAACTTGTAGCACAAGCCATACCTGGATCAACCCAACTTCTTGCTTTATCTCCAAAATCTGCATCATCAGATAAGAATGTAGTATAAATTGGATTCAAATTAGTAAAATGATCCTTTTCACCTTTTATATTTGCATCAATTGTTTTCATACCAGGGTCCACCCAAGTTGCAACTTTATCCCAAACATCTTCATTTGGATTTTTTGTATAAGTGCATAATGGATTTAAATAAGACTTAAATTTACCATCAAAAACACTATTAATAAGTGCCGATTCAGGATTCATAAAACCTCTGAATCCAGACGTTGTAGTTGTTTGTGCAGAAGTAGCACTACTTACAGCTGTAGAATAATCCGACATAAATATATCTCCTCTTTCCTCTTGATTATATAAAGTATTTTTGTTGAAAAAAATTGCCTAAAAATTTATAATTTTAAAAATACGTTAAGACGATAGTGATATTTTTGACGATTCAGACTTTGTTGATTGGGATCATCTTAATTACAACGGAGCAATTAAATTAACCAATTACATTACTACGCAAATATGATATAGGCAGACAGGACATTTTCAAAAAA
>JAZUSV010000067.1:0-4665 GCA_045606885.1 Candidatus Gastranaerophilales bacterium
ATTTAAAAATTCAAAATTAATTATATGATGATTAAAAAGGGTTAGATATTATGCATGAGAGCCTTACAAAATTAGGTCATCGTATAGCAAAGTTGCGCACGCAAAAGGGCTGGACGCAAGAAAAATTGGCTGAATTGATAAACTATTCACCAAATCATCTTTCAAAAATAGAGTCTGCTCGAACTCAACCATCTTTTGAATTGTTGGTTATGCTTTCAAAAGTTTTTGACGTTTCTTTAAAAGACTTGTTTAATTTTGATGAATATGACGATAGTAAGGTTATCAAAGAAAATTTTCAAAAAATTCTTCGCTCTGGTGATAATCAAAAATTATCTTTGTTATACAAAATTTACAATTCTATTTTTAATTAATATTTTTTGATTTATTATAAGTGTAGCTATATTATGATAAACAAAAAGGTTATTTTGATGTGGAATTTAGATAAATTCGGGGAAAATACGGCAGTTGTATCTGAAACAGGAGAAAAATATTCTTATATTCAACTTGAAAAACTGTGCAAAAATTTAACAAGTAATATTTCTAAGCGTTGCCTTGTTTTTAATATGTGCAAAAATGAAATCGGTTCACTTGTTGGATATATTGGTTTTTTAAATGCCAAAATCGTTCCTCTTATGTTAAAAGCTGATTTAGAAGAAGATTTATTGCACAATCTTTTAGAAACCTATAAACCTGAATACATTTGGTTGCCAGCAAATCAAGCGCAAGATTTTTCTTTTGAAAAAGTGTATCAAGATTTAAATTACACATTATTGAAAACTAATTTTGCAAAAACATACGAACTAAATGAAGATTTGGCTTTGCTTTTAACGACATCTGGTTCAACAGGTAGCCCTAAACTTGTTAGACAAAGTTACAAAAATATTGAAGCAAATACAAAATCAATTGTTCAATATCTTGATTTAAATCAAACTGAGCGTGCAATAACAACTCTGCCAATGAATTATACTTATGGCATTTCAATTATTAATACTCATTTGTGGGTTGGAGCAAGCCTAATTTTAACAGACAAAGGTTTAATGCAAAAAGAATTTTGGAGCCAATTTAAAGACTACGAGGCAACTTCTTTTGGCGGTGTTCCATATACTTATGAAATGCTTTTTAGATTAAGATTTTTCAGAATGGAATTGCCAAGTTTAAGATACATGACTCAAGCTGGTGGTAAATTATCTCCTGAGCTTCACGAAAAATTTGCCCAATGGGCATTGGAAAGCAATAAAAAATTCATTGTAATGTATGGGCAAACAGAAGCTACCGCAAGAATGTCATATTTGCCTGCTGAAAAATCATTAGAAAAATACGGCTCAATGGGAATTGCAATTCCTGGAGGTAAATTTAGCTTAATTGATGTTGATGGAAATGAAATCACGACACCTGAAACTGTTGGCGAGCTTGTATATGTTGGAGATAACGTAACATTGGGCTATGCAACACAAGGTGAAGACCTAATTAAAGGAGATGAGCGTTTCGGTAAGCTCGTAACGGGCGATATGGCGAAGTTTGACTCAGACAACTTCTTTTATATTGTTGGTCGCAAAAAACGTTTCTTGAAAATATATGGAAATAGAGTAAATCTTGATGAAACAGAACGTTTAATTAAGGCTAATTTTACAAATATGGATTGTGCTTGCGCAGGCGTTGACGATAATATGAAAATTTTTATAACCGACATTTCATACAAAAATGAAGTAATTAATTTCATTTCAGAAAAAACAGGTTTAAATCGTGCTGCGTTTAAGGTAGAATACATAGATAATATTCCTAAAAATGAAGCAGGAAAAACATTATATAAAAATTTGGAACTTGTAAATGTTTAATTATTCAGATGTTTTGAACATATCTCCGTTTTCTTTGGATAAAAATGCCAAAGAAAAGATGATGTTTGAAAATTTACTTGATTTGACTAAATTTCACTTTGAAAATTGTGAAAATTATAAAAAAATACTAAATGCACTAAATGTTGATTTTAACAAATTGCATAAGGTTACAGATTTACCTTTTATATCTGTGCGTTTGTTTAAAGAATACACTATGTCAAGCATTTCGCAAGAAGAAGTTTTTAAAACAATGACTTCTTCAGGCACTTCAGGTCAAGCGGTTTCTAAAATCGTTTTAGATAAAGAAACTGCGGCAAATCAACAAAAAACTCTTGTTAAAATTGTGTCTGATTTTACTAGTGCGTCAAGAATGCCAATGCTTATTATTGATTCTCCTTCTGTTGTTAAAAATAGATTAATGTTTTCAGCTCGTGGTGCTGGAATTTTGGGCTTTTCAATTTTTGGCGCAGATAGAACTTATGCGCTTGATGACGATATGAAAATCGATACGCAAGCAATTGAAAATTTTCTTGAAAAACACAAAGGGAAGCCAATTTTATTGTTTGGTTTTACTTTTATGATTTGGCAATATTTTTATAAAGAACTAAAAAAACTTGAAAATCACAACATTGATTTATCAAATGGAATTTTAATCCATGGTGGCGGTTGGAAAAAATTAGTTAACGAAGCTGTTTCAAAAGAAGATTTTAAAAAAGCACTAAAAGATGTTTGTGGAATTAAAAAAGTTCACGATTATTATGGCATGGTTGAACAAACAGGCTGTGTTTATATGGAATGTGAATGCGGACATTTGCATGCAAGCGCATATTCAGATGTTATTGTAAGAAATACGAAAGATTTTTCAATTGTTCCACATGGTCAAAAGGGAATAGTGCAAGTTGTGTCGCTTTTACCAAAATCATACCCAGGACATTCACTTTTAACCGAGGACGAAGGTGTGATTATAGGAGAAGACGATTGTCCTTGTGGAAGAAAAGGTAAATATTTTGAAATTTTGGGTCGTATTAAAAATGCAGAAATAAGAGGATGTAGTGATACTTATGAAAAACGTTAATTATTTAATAGGAAGTGAAAACATAGTCACTACGCCACTTGCTCCATATAATGAAGATGCTTGTGAATTTTTAAACGAACTTTCATCTCAAATTTTAAAATCACCAGCAATAAGAACATATCCTGATTTAACAGCGGTTGCTTTTTGGTGTAGAAAAGCCAATATCAACAAGAAAAAAGAAATTTTTAGCGATACAAAAAATCGCCTTGGACGTGGATTATGTTTTCATATTGCGCCTTCTAATATTCCAATTAATTTTGCATTTTCATATTTCTTTGGTTTATTAGCAGGAAACGCCAACATTGTAAGACTTCCAAGTAAAAATTTTCCACAAGTTGATATCTTGTTAAATTTAATAAAAGAAGTTTTAAAAAATTATCCGGAAATTGAAAAGCGCACTGCTTTTGTGAAATATGAAAGAAGTGATGAAATTACACAAGAATTTTCAAAAAATGCGGATTGTAGAATAATTTGGGGTGGAGATAGAACAATTGCGTCTCTTCGCTCAATGCAAACCAAACCAAGATGTAGCGACATTGCTTTTGCGGATAGGTATTCGATTTGTATTTTGGATGGGCAAAAAATTCTGCAAGCAACAGAACAAGAAATGGCAAGATTGAGTGAAAATTTTTATAATGATACGTATTTGATGGATCAAAACGCTTGTTCTTCTCCGCAGTTGATTTATTGGGTGAATGACAGCAATGACGCTAGAGAAAAGTTTTGGAATAAAATTTTAGAAACTGCAAAAGCAAAATATCAGCTTCAAGACGCCGTTGCGGTTGATAAATATACAAAACTTTGCGAAGATTCAATTGATTTTGATGAAATGATTTCAACTGTTAAAAATGTTGAAAACATTCTATATCGTAGCGAGTTGAAGCAAATTAATTCAAATGTAGAAAATATGCGAGGCAAAGGTGGATATTTTTACGAATATTCTCTAAAAAATTATAAAGAGCTTTTAAATATCGTAAGTGCGAAATATCAAACAGTGACATATTTTGGAATTAACCCACAAGAATTGGCTGATTTGGTGGTAGAAAATAATGTCACAGGAATTGATAGAATTGTTCCAATAGGAAAAGCCATGGATATTGATATCTATTGGGATGGACATGATTTGGCTAGAGAACTTTCAAGAAAAATAGGGGTTGAATAATGCGCGAACAAATTATAAAAAATTGCGAAGATTTAACAAGAGCCTACAACAAAAAAGTTGCAATAATTGGTATGGGCTATGTTGGTGCAGGTATTGCCTATGCCCTTATGATAAAAGATATTGCAAGAGAAATTGTGTTCATTGATACAAGATGTGAAGCGGTTAACGCTGAAATGCTTGATATTAGACATGGTATGCACAATATGGGAAGTGCAAAAATCATCAATGGCGATTATAAAGATATTGCTGATTGCGATTTAATTATCATTACTGCAGGAAGAAACAGACGCCCTGGGGAATCAAGACTAGATTTGATTGATGACAATATAAAAATTGCAGATAGTGTTTTATCTGAACTTAAAAAATATTATAACCAAGGAGTTATTCTTGTTGTTTCAAACCCTGTTGATATCATTACTTATTACATTACAAAACAGCTAAATCTTCCAAAAGGACGAGTTTTTGGAACAGGTTGTTTATTAGATAGTTCAAGATTAACTAATGCAATTTCTGATTATGTTGACTTGGGCGCAGAATTTATTAGCGCAACTGTTATTGGAGAACATGGCGCAAAGTCGGATCGTAGCCATGTC
>JAZUSV010000068.1:0-2734 GCA_045606885.1 Candidatus Gastranaerophilales bacterium
AAATAGGAGAAAAGTATGAAAAGACGAGTAGTAGTAACCGGCATGGGTTGCGTATCTCCATTTGGGGTTGGGGTAGACTTGTTATGGGAAAATCTTAAAAAAGGAAATAGTGGAATAAAAAAACTTACACTCGTAGACACAGAAAAACATCTTGTGCATATTGGTGGCGAAGTTCCAGAATTTGATACAACGCCATATTGCGATCCAAAAGATGCACGTCGTATGGATAAATTTATTTTATGCTCTATAGTTGCTGCACAATTAGCCATGGAAGATGCTAATTTTGATTTAGAAAAAGAAGATATGACAAGATTTGGCGTAATTGCTGGTTCTGCAGCAGGCGGTCTTGATACAATTCAAAAAAATCACGAAGTTATGCAAACAAGAGGATATCACAAATGTTCACCATTTATGGTTCCGATGATGATAACAAATATGGCAGCAGGTAAAATATCTATCAAATACGGTATTCGTGGAATGTCAAAAACAATTGTTACAGCTTGCGCTACAGGAGCTCACTCAATTGGCGACGCTGCTCGTGCCATTCAATATGGTGACGCTGATGTAATGGTTGCTGGCGGAGCAGAAGCAGGTATTTGTGATTTAGGTATTGGCGCATTTACTTCTGCTAAAACTTTATCTCGCTCAAACGAAGAACCAACGAAAGCTTCAAGACCTTATGATATCAAAAGAGATGGCTTTATTATGTCAGAAGGTGCTGCTATTTTAATATTGGAAGAAAGAGAACGAGCTATTAAACGTGGCGCTAAAATATATGCCGAATTAATTGGCTATGGTCAATCTTCTGACGCTTATGATATGGTTGCACCAGACCCTAACGGAAATGGCGCAACATTAGCTATGGAACTTGCAATAAAAGAAGCAGGTTTAAAACCTCAAGATATTGACTACATCAATGCTCACGGAACTTCTACACACGTTGGTGACATTGCAGAATCAAATGCAATTGCTAAAATGTTTGGCGACAAAACTCAAAATCCAAAACTTTCTGTTTCATCAACAAAATCTATGACAGGTCACATGTTAGGAAGTGCGGGTGCAGCAGAAGCAATTATCTCAATTAAAGCAATGTTAGAAGGCATTGTTCCTCCAACAATCAATTTAGAAGAACAAGACCCAGAAGTTGCGAACCTTGACTACACTCCACACAAAGCCAAAGAAAAAGAAATAAACTATGTTTTATCTAATTCATTTGGTTTCGGTGGACACAACGCAGTATTGGTATTTAAAAAACCATAATAAATTAACAAGCACAAAAAATAAGCCCTTTTAAACAGGGCTTATTTTTTTATTAACCTTATAAACCAATGCCTACCAATAAAGATAAAACTATTGCTCTTAAAACTTGCAAACATATAAAAGCAACAATTGGAGATAAGTCTATCATTCCAACAGGAGGAATAAGTTTTCGAAACGGCCCAAAGAATATTTCGCTAAAATTCCTTAAGGTGCTAAACGGCTTAACATACCACTTAATGTTTGGCACCCAAGTCAAAACTATATAAATAAATAATAATAAAAATATCAAATCAAATATTCTTGCAACCGCAAGTGAAATACCCATTTTTACTCCTTACCAACGAGCTACATTATCGCACTGACAAGTTTTATTTTCATCAATATTTTCGACAATTGAAAATAATAATTTTTGAAGTTTTGAAATATTATTAGCAAACACTTCCATAACAGCCTCGTGTGATACAGGCTCGCAGTCCGCAACCAAACCAGCATCGTAATCTGTAATTAAAGAAATATTTAATGGGCACATATTTAACTCTTTAACCAAATGTGCTTCAGGGTATTGAGTCATATTGATTACTTCCCAGCCTTGACGAGTTAAAAACGCACTTTCTGCCTTAGTATTAAATCTTGGTCCATTGATTACAACAACTGTTCCTTTTTCATGAATTGAATAACCAAGTTTTTTAGCACATTCAATTGCAGTTTTTCTCAATTGTGGACAGTATGGTTCAGCAGCTGAAATGTGCTGAATATCTTCTTTGTCAAAAAATGTGTCAAAACGTCCATTTGTTTTATCAACATATTGGTCACAAAAAACTATATCGCCAGGTTTAACATGTTCTTGCAAAGAACCAGCCGCACAAGGAGAAATTACTCTTTTACAACCAATTGATTTCATCGCCCAAACATTAGCTCTATAATTTACCTTATGAGGAGCAATGGAATGGTTTCTGCCATGACGAGGCATAAACGCCACTTTTTTGCCGGCAATTGTACCTAGCATAAGAGCGTCTGACGTTTTTCCGTAAGGAGTGTCTACTTGCACCTCTTCAATATTGTCCAAAAATTTATAAAATCCTGAACCGCCAAATATACCAATTGTTGCTAAATTTTTGTTTTCCATGTTATCCTCGTTAATTTTTCTAACTGCCACGTTGTACTGATTTTGAAGTCCAAGCATCAGCTCTAGTGCCTGAAATCATTTTTCCATCAAGTCTTAAGCCATAGCCAAATGGGGCTTCGCCAACCCCAACTCCATCTACATCAATACATATTGGCTTATAGCTATCATAAAAACCATCAGCATTTTTTGTTCTTAAATTTGAATTTGAAAAAGGAGTGCTTGATGCTACTTCAAAATAACTAACTCCGTCAGGAGTAATTATTTGCACTTCCGATGCAAGTCGGATCGTAGCCATGTCGTTCTGTGAGCCAAGGAGTTGAAAATGAAAATTGTCTTCCTAAGACCGCT
>JAZUSV010000069.1:0-2594 GCA_045606885.1 Candidatus Gastranaerophilales bacterium
TAGCCATTAAGTCGTTTAATTCTGAAATCATCACTTTCATTTCAGGAATAAATTCAATTAAACCTTCTGGAATTAGCGCAATACCAAAGTTTTTGCCTTGGTTTCCACGAGCAGCAATAATGTTTGCCATGTAGTTTACTATTTCTTCTAAAGATTGTTTTTTAGCTTCAACTTCTTCACCAATTAAAGTGATGTTTGGTTGAGTTTGAAGTGCAACTTCAAGACAAACGTGAGATGCGCTACGACCCATTAATTTAATAAAGTGCCAATATTTTTTAGCTGAATTTGCGTCTCTTTGGATGTTTCCAATTAATTCAGCATAAGTTTTTGTAGCTGTGTCGAAACCAAATGAAATTTCAATTTGGTCGTTTTTTAAGTCGCCGTCAATTGTTTTAGGGCAACCAATTACATTGATTCCTGTGTTGTTTTTAGCCATCCATTCAGCTAATAAACAAGCATTGGTATTAGAGTCATCTCCGCCAATAATAACAATTGCGCCAATGTTTAGTTTTTTGCAAACTTCTAACGCTTTTTCAAATTGAGATTCAGTTTCAAGTTTTGTTCTGCCTGAACCAATAATATCGAAACCACCTGTGTTTCTGTATTTGTCCATGATTTCGTCAGTTAGTTCAATGTATTTACCATCAACAATACCAGAAGGACCACCCAAGAAACCAATTAATTTATTTTCTTTGTTTGCAGCTTTTAGTGCATCATATAAACCAGCGATAACGTTGTGACCACCAGGAGCTTGACCACCTGATAAAATTACACCAACATTTTTCATTTCAGTTGATAAATCAGCACCTTGTGCAACAAAATTTGCAATAGGTTTTCCAAAAACATTTGGGAATAATTCTTTAATATCGTTTTCATCTGCAACTGATGAAGTTTCTGCGCCAAGAGCTAATTTAACAGCATTGATACCGTTAGCTAAGGCACCAGCTAATTTTGGTTGATAGTTTAATCTTTCTTTTTGTAGAGGTGAAATTTCTCTCATCTTTAATCTCCTATATTTTTATTAATTTAATTATCACACAAATATTGATTTTGAGTAAGTTATTCTATAGTGCATCTTGCGGTGCAATTATAGTGATTAATTTTGGCATTGAAAGCAATTTTTTTGCAATTTCTTGAACATCTTCTTTGCTTACCGCTCTAATTTCTTCCATAAAGCGTTCGTTATAATCTAAACCAAGGTTCATCATGAAATTATAACCCTGAACGGCATTAATTTGAGAGTTGTTTTGTGTAAAATATTTTAATCTGCCTTGAATGTTTTCTTTTGCGCCAATAAGTTCTTCATCACTTACAGGAATATCTGCTAGTTTTTGAAGTTCATCTTTAAAACCATCAAGAGATTTTTGAATATTGATTGGTGCGGTTCCAATGTACATATTGAAAATTGCGCTATGTGCCAAGGTTTCGTATTGGCTTCTTACGGTGTAGGCAAGTCCTTGTTTGTCTCTTAAATTTACAAAAAGACGAGAAGACAAACCAGAAGAGCCTAAAATATTATTTAAAACAGCAATTTTAGCGCTTAGCGGTGAATTGAACGATTCAACCAGCCAGCCTTGGATAATTTGTGCTTGAGAGGCGTCATTTTTTACTATTTTTACTATTTCATCTTTTTCAAGCTTGTTTTCAAAAATATCCTCAATTTCACTTTTGATTTCATTGCTCTTCATAAAATCAAAATTTGAGCTAAAATATTCAACCATTTTATTGTCATCTTCAAAATCGCCAACAAGAACAATGGCTTTCATTGCTTCGAAAAGTTCTTTGTGAGCGTTGATTATGTCTTGTTTTGTAATTTTATCTAAATCTTCTAAAATTTTAGTGTGCGTTGAAGAATATGGATGTTCTTTAAATAAAGTTTTAACAAAAGTGTCGGTTAGTTTTAATTTTGGATTATCTAAATCAGATACAATTTCGCCTTTCATTTTAAAGATTTCTTTTTCAAAATCATCAAATGTTGAATTTAAAATCAAGTCTTTAACAAGCTCCATTGCTCGATTAAAATCTTCATTTAGAAAACAAAGAGAAAATTTTAAATAATCTTGTTTTGCTTTTGTGGTTATATCAATGCATTCGTTTTCAAAAGCTAGCGCTAATTCAGATGCGTTGTATGTTTTTGTACCTTGCAATAAAAGGCGAGCTAAAAGCGAATTAATTCCGTAAAATTTTTCTTTTTTGTCAGTTCTAAAGAAAAATGAAACACTCATTCTTGGAGTTTTTGGAGTTTTTTCAAGTAAAATATTAATTCCATTTTGATTATAATGTTTCATTTAGTTTTCTCCTTTTGGAAGTAATAAGCTTATTGAAAGCTTGTTTGGGCTTAAATATTTTTTTGCAATATCTTCAAGATATTTGCAATCGATTTTTGCTAAGGTTTCAAGATACTTGTTTGCGACACTTACGTCTTCAACTACGGTTGTCCAATAACCAATAGCGTCAGCTATATCTGATACCATTTCTGATTCTTGAGCAAAGTTAACCTTAGCTCGTTTTTTAGCTTTGTTTAATTCGGTTTCAGTGATTGTTTGCAATTTTTCAAGTTGAGATTTGATTTCATCTATTACAATATCTTTTTT
>JAZUSV010000070.1:0-10179 GCA_045606885.1 Candidatus Gastranaerophilales bacterium
AATTTGCAGTAATTGTTTCTGTAATTTCAAATGTATTATCTTCATTTACAATCATATATATGTCATAATTTTCAATAATATATTCACTAGTTGATGCTTCTACTTTATTAGTAGGTAGAATAAAAAACATTAAACATATTATAAGAGCAAAAATATATTTTAAACATTTTTGTTTCATATTATAAATCCACCTTTACATTATTTTTTTCTTCTATATTTGCTTCAAACATATTTGCTTGTTTAAATCCAAATATACTTGCTATTATATTACTTGGAAACATTTCAATTTTATTATTTAATATTCTTACTGTACCATTATAGTATTTTCTACTATTTGCTATTTCATCTTCTATTTTAGATAAGTCTTTACTTAATTGTAAGAAATTTTCACTGGCTTTTAATTCTGGATATCCTTCTGAAATCGCCATTATTTGAGATAATCTTTGTGTTAAATTTTCATTAACATTAATTTTCTTATCTACTGTCATTTCATCATAAACACCAGTTCTTAAAGCTGTTACTTCATTTAAAGTATCATTTTCATGATTTGTATAACCTTTAACTACTTCTACTAAATTAGGAATTAAATCCCATCTTTTCTTTAAGTATACATCCATTGTTGAAAAAGCTTCTTTAATGTAGTTTCTTAAGGTAATGAATTTGTTGTAAAAAGGAACAATAAAAACAATTGGTAGAGCGACAAACAAAATAAATCCAACAATTAATAATTTCTCCATGGTAATTCCTTCCATTTTATCTCAAGCAAATTATAACAAATTGGGGCTTTCTTTTTATCTTCTTTGTTTAAAATTCATTCAATAAAATTAGTTATAAAAATTTTTAATAACAACTCATATATTGCTTTTCAAAATGGAGTTTTAAGATATTTAAGGCAAAATTGGAGCTTGAATTCAATGAGCTCTGATTTTTAGTCCACTTTATTCAAGTTATGAGCTATAATAAAAACAGTTAAAACAAATGGAGTTAAAATGGCAGCAGATAAACTAGATGAAATTCTTTCAAAATTAAATGATGAACAAAAATTATGTGTTAAAAATCTTGATGGTAAATTTCTTGTTTTAGCAGGTCCTGGGACAGGCAAAACTTATACTGTCATAAAAAGACTCCAAGCAATGATTTTGCAAGGTGTTAAGCCAGAGCGAATTCTTTGTATGACATATTCTCGTGCGGGTGCCGACGAGATGAAAAAAAGAGTGTTAGAGGAGCTAGATGAAAACAACAATAATGTTGAAGTTCATACTTTCCATAGCTTTTGCAATAAATTAATTGGTGAATATTCAGATGAATTCAATGTTCCAGCTTCTGTTCAATTAATTCCTGAAAGTATCAAAAGAGCTTTAATTAAAGAGTGTATCGATGAAATTAGTGACGCTGAATTTTATAAAAGCGAAAAAGCCAATAAATATTCTTCTTTTGATTCTATTGAAAAGGGCATTGGATATTTAAAAAGATATCGAATTTTAGATAAAGGTGCTTCTCAACTTGAAGAAAATATCAAAACAGATGCTGAATGGATGCCTGCAATTGAACAACTAGAATACGAAAGAGATTTTGCTCCAAAGAAAAGAAAAAATTATGAAGCAAATATTCAAAAAGTTAAAGATAAAATAGCGAAAATTAGAGAACTGTATCGATTTTTCAACTTATACCGAGAAAAAATGGAATTAGGCGGTTATATCGATTATGATGATATGATTAACTATATTCTAGAAAAATTTGAAGCTGACCAAAGTTTTGCTCAAAATATATCAAATCAATATGATTACATTATTATTGATGAATATCAAGATACAAATCGCTCTCAAAATGAATTAATTTTTCATCTTGTTGATAATTCAATAAAAGGAAATGTTTTTGTTGTTGGCGATGACAAACAAATAATTAACGCTTCTCAAGGAGCTAGAATTGATAGTATTCAAGCTTTTTGGGATAAATATAAAGATGAAATTAAATCTCCAATAAAATTTGTTGAAAATAGACGTTCAACTCAAACAATCCTTGATGTAGCAAGAACTGTAGCTGAACAAAATACAGAATTATTAGATAAAGAAATTAATTTAAAAGCAGTCAATGAAGAGATAATTCAAAAGGAAAATAAGGTTCGTTTGAATATTTATTATGACGAAGTATCTCAAGCACTAGATATAGTAAAAGAAATTGATGAATTAATAAATTCATCTTCTTGCCCAATTGATAAAAAAACAAAAGAAAAAGATTATTCTCAAATTGCAATTTTATCAACAAGTAATGATGAATTAGCTTATTACGCTGAGCAGTTGCATAACAGAAATATCCCTTACGAATTAAAAGAAGGTAAAAGCATTTTTGCAATAAAATCATCAATGGTTTTATATTATTATTTGCAAACGTTAGTTAACCCAGATTTAAATTCAGATAAATTATTTAGACTTTTGCTTTTGCCATCGTTTAATATCTCGGCAAAATCTTTTAACCTGTTACAAGAAGAAAATTCCAAACATAAGAATTTTATTCTTGCTATGAAAGAAATTATTAAAAAAGAAGATGCACCTAATGATATTAAAAATTTCTTAAATACTTATGAAAATCTTAAAACAACAATTTTATCAGGCGAAACTGTTTATAGAGTGGTTGCACAGTGTGCCTCTAAAACAGGTATTTTAGACTTTTTCTTTAATTTTGAAACAAACAAACTTGAAAACACATTGGCTCTTAAAAGATTGCTAGATGAAGCTTATACTTATTCAACTCAATATAAAAAAGTTAATTTAGAAGATTTTGTTGATTATTTAAATATGCTGCAAAATGATAATGATGATTTAAAAATTGAAAAAGATTCAACCAAAATGAATGCAATTCAATTGACAACATATCAAAGCTCAAAAGGTTTAGAATATGAATACGTTTATATGCCATCGTTAAAATCGAAAAAATGGGAAAGTTGTCCTCATCCAATTATTAAACCGCCTGTTCCGCTCTCTAAAGAGGATGAAAGAGATGAAGCTACTTGGAAAACATATAAATTGGCAGATAAAATTAACAAAATGTATGTTGGTATGACAAGAGCAAAACATACTTTGAGGCTTTCATATGTTGGAACAAGTGCCGAAGATGGGCATAGTGCATTATTAAAAGTTCAAGAAATACCTGAAAAATTATTAGAAATAAACAACTATTGCGAAAATAAAAACGAGCCTCAAATCTACAATTGGGCAAATGCGCTAACTATTAAAGATTATGATTATATCAGAGATTTTAAATTAAACATTGAAAATGTTATCAAACAAATAGAATATTATTCTCCTTCTTTAATAAATCCATATTTAAAATGTCCAAGGATGTTTTTCTTTGATAAGATTTTAGGTTTAAGTTCGCCTAATTTTTCAATTCCCGATTCAATGAATTTTGGCTCAGCTGTTCATAAAGCTTGTGAAAATGCAGTTAAATATGCGATAGAAAACAAAGTGTTTTATGATAGTGAAACTTTTGTTAGCGAGGTTGAAACTCAAATTGATAAATTCGCTTTTTCTTCGCTAAATCAAAGAGAGCAATATAAAACAATTGCTCAAACATCAATTAAAGAATTTTTTGAAAAAGATTTGAGTCAGGTTGATATTGATACTGTTTATAATATTGAAAAAGACATCATAGCTGATTTTGAAGGAGTTCAATTTAAAGGACTTCCAGATAGAGTGAATTTGGTTGATGGCAAATTTAGAATTTATGATTATAAAACAGGTAGAGCTAAAACCAAAAAAGAAATCTGTTTAACTGATTCTAATGATGAAAAATTAGGAATGCACGAAGATTATTATATTCAAATGGGATTATATAAATATTTCTTAGAAAAAACTAAAGGAATAGAAGTAGAGCAAACGTCGTTTTTATTCCCACAAGAATATGATAAATCTTGTACAATTTATTATTCAAAAGAAGATATGGAGCTTGTTTTAGATAAATATAGAAACGCAATTAAGGGTATTAAAGAACAAAATTTTGAACCAACTCCTTGCAAAACTTCTTGCGAATTTTGTCCATATAAAAATGTTCTTTGTGATTTGGGCAAATAGGGAAATAAACATAAGTAAAAACCAAGTTTTCATTTTTGTTATAATTAATATTATGAGTAAGATTTTTAACTACATCAAAAACAATAAATTGGAATTTAGTTTTGTGCTAATAATTTTCATTATTGGTGTGGTTTTGAGAATAATCTCTTTTCATCATCATGGGGAAATTTGGTCAGACGAGCTCTACACTTGGTATTTTGCAAAGCAAGAAAATGTTTTTTTAACAATATCTAAAGCCTTAGAACAAGATATTCACATGCCATTTTACTTTGTTTTGTTGCATTTTTGGATAAAACTTTTTGGAGATAGCGTTGATTCGATGCGAATTTGTAGTTTGCTTATTTCAATTCCTTTTCCAATAATCGTTTTTTATTTGTCTAAAAATATATTCAATAAACCTTGCGCATATTTTGCCTCAATTTTTGTTGCAATAAATACATTTTGTATTTATTATTCGCAAGAAATAAGGTTTTATGGGCTGTGTTTTTTGTTGTCGTTTTTTGTGGCGTTTTATTTTGTTAAAATGCTTCATGAATTTAACAAAAAAAACATTACACTTTTTGTTTTGTTAATTTCTTTGCTTTTTTACACTTTTTCAATTACTCCATTGTTGATTTTTTCATATTTTATCGTTGGAATGATTTATGTTTTAAAAGTTAAAAAGGCGGAAATTAAAAAATTTATTTTGACTTTTTTCTTTGTGTTTTTAGTTTCTTTTCCTGCGGTTGTTTTTACTCTTTTGAATGCAATTGCAATGAAAAGCGCAATAACATATTACCCAATTGATAACTATTTGTTTACTTGGGATATGATATATGACATTTTGGAAAATTTCTTTGCTTTGGAAAATCAGCTAGTTATAAAAAACAGCCTTATCGATTTTAGAAATATGTTTGATTATTTGAATGAACCAAGATATTTCTTTTGTGTGTTTGTGCCTGTTTTAATTGGTTTGTTTGGTTTAATCAAGGCTATGTTTTCTAAAAATTCTCGATTTTATTTATTTTTTGCGCCATCTTTGATTTTTGTTCTTTTGATGATATTTTTAGCGAAAAATTTAATCATAGCCTTGCAAACAAGATATTTATCAATCGTATTTGCGGTTTTTGTGGTGGCTTTTTGTTTTGGTTTGACATTGTTGAAAAATAAAAAAGCTTCCTTTGGAATATTTGCTATGTTCATTGCTTTAAACGTTGTTAATTTATTTTGGTCAAGCGAAACCATTTTTAATATATTCAAAATTGAATTGCAAAATATTGAATACATCATGCAAGAAGATGTTCAAATTAAAGACAACGACTATTGGATTATGCCAATGTTTCCGACAAAAATGGCATATTTTATCAAAAAAGGCAAAATGATTCCTTTTGATATGGCTGATGCATTTGTTTTGAAAGACAAAAAATCTTTGCAATTTTATTTCGGAGATGGCTATAAAAAAGTTACAAGACAAAACGTTAAAGATATTTTAAAAGAATCTTATTTTAGCGATATTCCCTATAAACCATACGAAGAAAATTTAAAACGCGAATATATAGATAAACTACAAAAAGGCGACAGAATAATTTATATTCCAACGTATTCTCATTTGCTATCTTCTGCTCAAGAAAACGGGATGACTCTTGAAGGGTTTGAGGAGCTTAATTTGGTCGTATTTTTATTCAGCAAATGCTTTAGAGACACTATGCAAATTCTTGATAAATATTTGCATTTGAATGAAGTTTATGAAAACAGTCGTGGCTTTAGCATTTTTATTTACGAAAAGCAGTAGTGTTTGAATAATTTTGCAAAAAATAATATTTACATTTTTTTGATATATATGGAATTTTTAAATTTATCAAATTTAAATTTTACTTCAAAAAAAACTTTCAAAAGAAATTTTGAAACTTGTGCCTATAGTGGTGAAAAGTTTGAGCCGTGCGATGTTGCAACAATTGAGCATATATTGCCTGTTAATTGTGGTGGTGAGGACGAATTTTCTAATTATCTTGTTGTAAAAAGCAGTTGGAATGCTTATCGAAGCGATATTCCTTTAGATACTTTCATAAAAGAAAATCCGCAAGTAAAAGAAAACATAATAAAGGCAGTAAAATCCAAAGAAGGACAAGTATTAGAAGGAATTAATTGGTCTAAAGAAGTTAAAAAATCTTTGTTTAAAATTTTAGGTTATGACATTTTTAAACCTTAAACTTGTAGTTTAAAGGTTAATTTTTCTTCTTCGCCTAAGTTTAGTTCTCTTGAAAACGTTTCAAGTGCTTCTGGGGCATATTTAACAAAGGCAAAAAATGGGTCAACGATTATAGTGTTTGAGCTAAAATCTTTTTGAGTTAAGTCTATTTCTTTTTCGCCTTGGTTTTTTGAAATTTTTTCTTGGATAGATTTTGAAGGATTTAAAATTAAATAAAAATGATTATCCATTTTTCTTGATTCTTTTTTGGGATTAACATCAAAAGTTCCAAAAAATGTTTTGTAGCCTTCAAGCTCAAGTCTTTTTGCTAAAATTTTACACAATTCTTCGCAGTTTGCTACTTTCCCTTTTTTGACCTCTTGTTCGATTGTTTGCGCAGTTCTTTGTTTGATGTTTCTAATGTCTCCAATAGCCAAGTCCCATTTGTGAATTAAGTTTAAATACGGTTCATTTTTTTCATCAAAAACACTTTGGTTTCTTTTTTCAATTGAAACCATGAGTTTTGTGGATGATTTTGTATCAGAAAAATCTTGTCTTAATTTTCTGTTTTTATCATCCAAGTCTCTAATTATTGGTTTTTTGGCACAAAAGGATATACTATTAATTCTCATTTTACTTCCAGCTGGCGTGTTTTAATATTGTAAATTAAACATATTTTTTTGTGTATTTTTATTGAAAAAATCTTTTTGAAAAAGCAATTATGACGGAGTTTTTGTTTTTATTACTATAGGTGTAATTGTAGGTGTGAATGAATATTAATTCGATTGGCGCAAGAAATTATTCTCTAAATTTTGGTGATGCTCTATCAACAAAACAAGAGCAGAAATATTTGCGTTTGATGAACGAATTAAAAAGAGTTCAAAATCATCAAGACGGGATAAGGGTTGTTAAAATTTATACACCTTCAATACCTTCTAGTGAAAATCAAGACACAGGATTAGGCAAACCAAGTTCAGCTGAAGCAAAAAGAATGTATGAACTAGCCAAAATATATGGTGGCGCAACGGCGATAAAATTTATGCCTATGGGACAATTAACAGATAAACAAGGATACAATGTGAATAAGTACCCTGGAGCATATCAAAGAAGTTCTTTAACTATTGGAGAAGACATAATTGATTTAGCTCAATTAACAGGTGAAAAATATGGTTATATATTGCCTCAAAGCGAAGTTGATGATTTTGTTGTTCAACATAAAAAAAGAGGAGCTAATCAAAATTTTGTAGATTTTGAAACAACTTTAGGCTGGAAAAACCAAGAAGATTACCCTATTAATAAACCACTTAGAATTGCTTTTGAAAATTTTAAAAATTACGAACATCCGAATTTTGAACTTCAAGAGTTAAGAAAAGAATTTGAAAAATTTAAAAATCAAAAATATCCTGTTGATTATGATGATATTTATACAAGATTAGCCTTATTTCCTTATATAAAAGATTATTCAACCGCTAAGAGTGATTTTTTTGTTGGATTTGATTCAAATTTGGAAGTCAGAAATCAAAGAATGCCTGAGTACAACAGGTTGAAAGAAAAATATAAAAACGAGATAGAATTTTTTAAATTTAAGCAATTTTTATCTCATAAAGCGTTGGCGGACGCAAAAAAAGAGGTTAACTCTCTTGGAATGGATTTAGCTGGCGACTGCCCAATAGCATTTTCTTGGGTCGAAGAACAAGTTTTTCCTGATGCCTTTTTAAAAGATGGATGGGGAAGAAGCGCTGAAATTGGCTGGGGAATTCATTCTTTAAATGTTTACGATTTAATTCACAAGTGGTATAGTCCCGCGCATAAATTATTCAGGTCTAAAGTTGCTCATCATTTGGCAAATTATGATTCTATTAGATTTGATGTTGGTTGGTCTTATATGAATCCGTCTTTCCATTTTGGCGATAGGCAAATGGTTCGTCTTGATGCGGGTACAAAAATAACAGAATTTATTGAACAAATTGCTAGAGAAATCAAGGGTCCTGATTATGACCAAAGAAAATTGATGTATGAGTGTGATGCTGATGCGAACGATTTTAATTTGTGGGCAAATAGAGATAAATTAAAACAGGTTAAAGGGCTTGCAATCTTAT
The DNA here is from genome assembly GCA_045606885.1 of Candidatus Gastranaerophilales bacterium. Classification (GTDB taxonomy): domain Bacteria; phylum Cyanobacteriota; class Vampirovibrionia; order Gastranaerophilales; family Gastranaerophilaceae; genus RUG14156. Next base: position 8,337 of record JAZUSV010000070.1, read on the forward strand.
CAACAGCAGAAGAAAAAAATGACGACGCCAACATTGGTTGGGGCAGTTTACCATTCTTTAAATACAATATAGGCTTGGGCAATGACGATTTTATCATTGGTACTAATAATCACGATAAAGAAGGCGTTTTAAGATGTGCAAAAGATAAAAGAACATCCGATAAACACGTTGGAGCGCTTTTAAGAGTATTTAACAGGCGTTCGCAAGATGGACATATTGATGGTTGGCGCTTGTTTAAAGATGACCACAATAAAAATGAACAAATAAGAAAATATACAAGAGGTCGTTTTGCAGAAATTGACCTTGCAAAACATTCGTTTATTATGCATACAGATTTGTTTGGGCGTATTGAAAAGATTGATTACCATGGAAATGACCCAGAACATGATTACAAAACAAGACTAGAGCGCAAATATGAAGAAAATTACCACAGAGCGCTTCAGGATAACGTTGGTTATAACGCTGCGGATGTTAAATCTTTCAGAATGGAAATGGATGGCACAAATTATCAGTACAGACACCTATATGAAGCTGCAAAAAAATATAGTGAGTATTTGAAACATAAAGGTGGAATTTACACAAGAGAGCAGGCAGATAATTCACCACGAGCTGATTTAGATATTGAAAAAATGTCAATTGAGCAAATAAGAAATTTGAATAGACTTGGCTAAATATGATAAAATATGACCATAAATTGTTTGGAATTTATGGAAAATAAAGAGTCAAAGTCTAATAAACAAAGAACAAGCTTTTCAAAAAAAACAAAAAGAAAAGCTTTATTGGAGTTTGCAAAAGGCAAAAAACCTCAAGAAATTGTTTTGAATGATGGTGAAATTAAAACAACAGATAAAAAATATGTTGCAAAATTACTCCACAAATGGCGAAAAGAAGCATATCAAAACAAGGAAATATTGAATTTATTGAGTCATCAAATTACCCAAGATATGATTGATGAAGAAATTGAAAACTTGGGTTCTGATGATGAAGAATGCATTGGGATTTCAGAAAAAGAAATCGAATTTTTGAAAAATGCAATGAAAAAAAACTTCATGCTTTAAACGGTATTGTTTACACTTAATATTAATTTATTTTAAGATTTAAAAAAGGGGTTTGACAAATATATTTTTTTTTGGTTTCATATAATTACAGAGTCGGCAATAGACTAAAGTAGAAGGAGTTGCTAAATGCAAGAAAACGAATTACCAAAAAATATGGGTAAAAAAATTGTTGATGCGCTGAAGCAACAAGACTTTGAAGCCGTTTCTGATTTGGACAATGAAAACGAAATTAATGATTTTAGCGATAAAGATGAAATTTCGCTAGATTCATTAGATGATACTGTTGACGGTGACGCTTTTGATTTTGGTACAAATTCAAAAGAATACCAACCTGTGTTCTCTGTTAACGAAGAAGAGATTGTTAAAAATTCAGATTTGAAACTTTCTATTGATAACGAAGAAGATGTTGAAGAATTTGAAATGCCAAACAATATCAATGTTTTAAAAAGATTGATTGCTCAACTTCCAACAGGTGTTCCAAGACAAACAGGTGCACAAATCATCCGTCAAACAATTGAAGCTCTTGGTATTCCAATGAAAACAGTTCTTCAAGATGCTCAAAGAGTTAGAGATTGTTTAAACAGCTCAATCAAAGATTGCAACTACACAATTCAAGAATATAAAAGCAATATTAGAACTCTTGAAAAACAAGCTGCAAGCTATCAAAAACAATTAAACAAATTGAATGACATCATTGGTTTATTTGTTTTCTCTGATAAAAAGTAATCTTAAGCCCCCATCGTCTAGAGGCCTAGGACAACACCCTTTCACGGTGTAGACAAGTC
>JAZUSV010000071.1:0-5704 GCA_045606885.1 Candidatus Gastranaerophilales bacterium
CTTCTAAACCTATACCAGGGGTAAGAGCTATACCGACAATCTGTTTTTGTCCTTCTGATAAAAAATCTTTTAACATCTCTATAAAATTCTAAACTTATTCACATCCTACTCTTATTTTATAATACAATAAATTATGAAATAAGGTATAAAATTTTACATTTATACACAATATAGAAAGATAAAAATGAATAATAACGAAAATAGCTATATTTACGGGAAAAATCCAGTTTATGAAATTTTAATGAAAAACCCAAAAAGGGTTAATAAAATTTACATTCAAAAAGGAATTTCTTTTGATAATCGTTTAAAAAAAATAATTGATTTAGCAAATTTGAATAAAATAATTATTCAATATACTAATTTGCAAAAATTTAGTGAATATTTTGAAGAAAAACCAAATTTTCAAGGAGTGGTTGTTTCAGTAGCTCCTGTTGAATATATTGAATTAGACAAATTTTTAGAAATCAAAAAAGACGGATATAAAAAAATAATTATTTTAGATGGTGTATCAGACCCTCATAATTTTGGTGCAATAATTAGAACTGCTGCGGCCGCAGGTTTTGATGGGGTCATGGTTTCAAATCATAGAAGCTGTCCAATTAACGCAACAGTTGAAAAAATTTCTTCTGGTGCAATAAATCATATTTCAATTATTAAAACAAGTAGCCTAAACGCTAGTATTGATTTATTAAAAAAACAAGACTTTTGGGTAATTGCTACTCAAATGGAAGCTCGTGATAATTATTATGAAATCGATTATACAGATATGAATTTTGCTCTTGTTATGGGCTCAGAAGGTTCAGGAATTTCCAAAACAATTTTAAATAAAGCTGATTTTACAGTTAAGCTGGAAAGCAATTTTGAATCTTTGAACGTTTCTGCGGCAACTGCCGTTATAGTTTATGAAGCTGTTAGACAAATTAACATAAAAAAGCGTAATTCATGACTAAAATCGAAAAATAATGTATAATAGCGTTGTTCTCGGAGTAAAAAATGAATCAAAAAACGCAAGACAAAAATTTGCAAAACGATTTTTTATATGACGATATAGACGAGCAAACTTTGCTCGAAATTGAAAATGACATAGCTTCTCAACAAGATTCAGAAGAAGACCAACCAAAAGCTCAAGAAGATTATAAATCAATTGTTGCAGATGATTCAGTTAAAATATATTTGCAACAAATAGGTAAAATTCCTCTGTTATCTTTTGAAGAAGAACTCGAAGTAGCAAGACAAATTAAAGAAAAAAATTCTCAAAGAGCAAGAGAAACTCTAATTAATGCAAATTTAAGACTTGTTGTGTCAATTGCAAAAAAATATATTGGTCGTGGGCTTTCTTTTCTTGATTTAATTCAAGAGGGTAATCTTGGTTTGATGAAGGCTGCTGAAAAATTTGATTATTCAAAAGGATATAAATTTTCAACTTATGCAACTTGGTGGATACAACAAGCAATTACCCGTGGAATTGCAGATAAATCAAGGATGATAAGACTTCCTGTTCACATGATTGAAACTCTATCCAAGATTAAAAGGGTAACGATTGAGCTATCTACCGAATTAAACAGAGTGCCAACAAAAGAAGAAATTGCAGCACGTGTTGATATGCCTGTTAATAAACTTGTTGCGCTTATGAAAAGTTCTCAAAGCACAATTTCAATTGAAACACCTGCAAATCAAAAAGACGAAACATCGAAAATCGCCGATTTTATTGTTGATGAAACACATTTGACACCTGATTCCAAAGTAACTCAAGAAAATTTGCTTGAAGATGTCAGAAAAATGTTAAATCAATTAAACCCTAAAGAAAAAGATGTTTTAATTATGCGTTATGGTTTAGACAATAATGGTCAGAAGAAAACATTAGATGAAATAGGCTCTCGTTACGGCGTTTCTCGTGAAAGAATTCGCCAAATTGAAACAAGAGCCATTGCAAAATTGAAAAAATTATGTCGAAATAAAAACCTTTCGATTAATTTGAAAAATTATATCGGACTTGATTAGTAATCAAAGTTGATATTATTTGTATCTATTGAACCCATATCAACAACCAAAGTTGTACCGGCAGGAATGTCGCAAATTACACCGTCTTGTGTGTAATATTCGCCTCTTGTCCAATCATATGCAATGTTGTTTTCAGGGTGTTTAGATAAAGCGTCGTCTTTAATGTCAAAAGCTTCTTTGAAATCTGCTACGCTAATCGTTCTTTCTTCTTGACCTTCATGTGGGAATAGCGTGAAGAAAATTTGTTCTCCGTTAGTATAAACGGTTGCAATTTCTTTTTGATATTCTTGTTTTTCTTTCATGCTTACAATTGAAGAGAAAAGTTTTTCCGCTTTTTTCTCGTCTGAAGTTTTATATAAATCATCTTGAGCATCTTCGATTTTATTGTCTAAATAATCGTAATTTGGGTGGAAAGAAACTGTGTCTCCTGCTTCTGAAATAATATATGTTCTGCCGTCAACATTTAAAATATTTGAAATTCTGTTTACGTCAGTTACTCCTTCTTGATAAGGCATTTCAAGCACGGTTTCTTGAGGAATAACATAAGGTAAAGCTTGCGCTGCGCCGCCAAGACCTGCAATTACAGCACCGCCTGCAGCCATTCCTCTAATAAACGTTTTTCTGTTTTTTGATTTAGCTGCTTGTTCTTCAGGTGTTAATTCTGGTTTTGCTTTTCTTTTTCTTTTAAATAAACCGTTAAATGATGTTGAATTTATTCTTGAAATTTGCATTAGAAACCCGCTTTCTTTTATTAATAGGCGTTTATAAAACCCTTCAAAATGTTATTTTTTGCTAATTTTATGGAATATTATTTACAAAAGTTAATGATTTTATGAAAAATATTGTATAATAAAAATAGAGAACAAAAACAAGGATTATTATGAAATCTCCAAAAGAAATCAACTTAGAATCAAAAATTTTAAATAAATTAAGAAATTTTCCAATCTGTATTCAATTAGTTCAATATCTTTTTGAAGACGAAGAACTTCAAGCAATGCAAGATTATGCTAATAATGTTTCAATTAAAAGACTTGGCTATAATGACCATGGACCTGTGCATATGCGTCAAGTTGCAAATAATGCAATTAAAATGTTAAACATTTTGCACAATAACGGTATACAAACTTCTTTAGAAAGAGAAGAAATCGGAACTTTTGAAGATTCAATGTGTGCTGTTGTGTTGGCAGGTTTGATGCATGACCTTGGAATGATGATTGGAAGAAGCATACACGAAAAAATGTCTATCGTTTTATCTATTCCTATTATAGATAGGGTTTTATCTCATATTTTCCCAAACGATATTCAAAGAAGAACCATTATTAAATCTATGGCACTAGAGGCAATTGTTGGGCACATGTCTTCGCAAAAAATACATTCAATTGAAGCAGGCATTATTTTAATTGCCGATGGTTGCGATATGACAAAAGGAAGAGCTCGTATTCCTTTGGCGATGAATAATACTCCAAAAGTTGGCGATATTCATAAATATTCTGCAAGCGCAATTGAGCGTGTAATGATAAAACCAGGTGAGCGAAAACCAATTAAAATTACCATAGAAATGAGTGGCGATGTTGGTTTTTTCCAAATCGAAGAAGTTTTATTCACCAAAATTGATTCTTCTCCAGCAAAAGAATATGTAGAATTATATGCTGGTGTTGTTGGCGAAGAATTTAAATGTTATTTGTAAAAATGTAAAAGAAATCTGGCAAAAGGGCAATTTTTTAAATTTTTAGAGTTATAATAAATAAACTTATGAAAAAGATTTATTTAACTATTTTGGCATTAACAACGCTAACCCAAGCTTCTTGGGCTATTTTGGATGAAAAAAAGATTAGTATTAAAGAGGCTATTCAAAAGGTTTTAGAAACAAATCCTCAAATTCAAATGTTGGACATGGATGTTGAAATTTCTAAAAATAAAACAAAAGCAGCAAATAGACTACAAAATCCATCAATTGACGTTTTTAAAAGTATGGGAGACGCAATTGAAACAGAACCGCAATTAATCGGTGGAAGCTACAAATTAGAACTCTTAAAAAGAGGAAAAAGAAAGCAATACGCAAAATCTCAGGAAATTGTTGCGCAAAATAATAGACAATTTTCACAATATGATTTGATTTTAAGTGTTCGAAAAGCATATATTGATTTATTGTTAAAAAAATCCAATTTAAACATTAGAAAACAACAAGAAAAATTAGCTAGAGAACTATATGACTCTATGCAAAAAGACGCTAAAGCAGGAAAAATTCCTCAAACTGAAGTTTTGCAAGCAAAAATTGCACTCAATAGAACAATTATGGCGGTAAATAATGCAAAATCAAATGTTATTTTTTCTCAAAACCGCTTTAATACTGTAATGAACACATCTAATATTAACTATGATACTAAAGAAGATAAATTAAATGGTAATTATCATGAGCTTTTAACGATTGAGCCAACAGATAACATGCTTGAATTTGAAAGTATTAAAAAGTTTGCGCTTGAAAGACGTTTTGACCTTCAAAAAGCAAGACAAGAGGTAGTTTCGGCTCAAAAAAATCTTGAAGTTGTAAAAAGTAAACTAGTTCCTGATATAGAAGTGCAAGCAGGATATGGTTATAAAACAAAATCAAAAGCAGATAGCGCCTCTTTTGAATCAGGTGCTTATGTTGGGGCTAGCTTGGTTAATATTCCTTTGTTTTATCAATATAAGCCTGAGATAAAGAATGCAAAATTAGAAATCGAAAAAGCACAATTAAAATATAAAGACGTTGAAATTGACGCAATGAGAAATATAACAGACGCTTGGGAAAAGTTTGTTATTACAAGAGAAAATCTAAATTTTTATAATAAAGAACTTTTGTCTAATTCAAAAGAGTTGCTTGATGCTTCAATTAAGGGTTTAGCAAGCAAAGAACTTGATTTAACAGCGTTTTTAGTTTCTAAAAAGACATATTTCGATTTGATGTTGGAATATCAACAAGCTCTGGCAGATTATTATATTTCTTACGCAGAGCTTGTTTGTGAAATGAATATTATTGAAATTGAAAACGAATTTATCTAAAAGCGTTTTTCTTTAGCAGAAATTCTTGCTATTGATTTTGCTAAAGCTATTTGTGCTCTTGCAATATCAAGATTTTCTTCGTGTGCTTTTAGTCTTGCTTGTGCTCTTTCTTTTGCACTTTTTGCACGAGCAATGTCAATATCGCATTCTAATTCAGCAATGTCTGTTAAAATTGTCGCTTGATTATGAGCAAACTGTAAAATTCCGCCCATAGTTGAAATGCATTCAGAATTACCTTCGTTTATTACCTTGGTTACGCCAACACTAAGAGCGCAAATGATTGGAATGTGGTTTTTTAATATACCCAAACGACCGTCTGTTGATTGAACATAAAGTTCATCAATATCGTTTTCGTAGATTATTTTTTCATGAGTAATTATTTTTAAATGAATTTTATCGCTCATAAATTTTATGCCTCAACTAATTGGCTTTTTGCTTTTTCTAATACGTCTTCAATAGTTCCTACCATATAGAAAGCTTGTTCAGGAATATCGTCATATTGACCTTCAATAATGCCTTTAAAGCCTTTGATTGAATCTTCTAGTTTAACGTATTTTCCTTTTACGCCAGAGAATTGTTCAGCTACAAAGAAAGGTTGAGATAAGAATTTTTGAATTTTTCTTGCTCTATTTACTGTTAATTTATCTTCTTCAGATAATTC
>JAZUSV010000072.1:0-3191 GCA_045606885.1 Candidatus Gastranaerophilales bacterium
GCAATGGAGCTTGTTAAATATAGAATTGCACCAAAAAACTACAACCCAATAATGCAATTTAGAGTTGAAAACTTGCAAATTGCAGATAGTTTTGGTGGTGATGGTGCAATTAGAGAAATTGCAGATATTTTAGTAGGTGATAAATAGATGTTTTCTAAAATTATAAAATTTTTAAATAATTTGTTTGCATCTGTTGAAGCTTTTAACAATGGCATAAACCAATATAAAGAAGTTTCAAAAGAACCTGCTCTGCCTTCTTATGCATATATTAATTGGGGTATGTATTTAATTACAAAAGGAAATAAAGAAAAGGGTTTGGAAAAATTAAATCAAAGTGTTTTGATGTCAAAATCCAACCCAGAAGTTTATATGAATATTGGGATTACTTATGCTCAAGAAGGCAAATTTGATGAGGCATTGAAAAATTTTAGAAAAGCTGTTCGTCTTGATCCAGCAAACGCAAGAGCATGGGGATATTTGGCGGGTGTATATAGCGAATTAGAGGAAAATAAACTTGCTAAATCTGCTTTTGAAAAATCCTTGAAGTTAGATAGAACCAATCCTCACACATATTTAAATTATGGAATTTATTGTATAAAAACTAATCAAAAAGAAACTGCTAAAATTCTTTTAAGAAACGCATATCATCTAGAACCAAGCAATCTTCAGCCACTGATGATGTGGGGAATTTTGCTTGTTAGTGAAAACGAATTTAAAAGCGCATATTTAAAGTTTCAAAGAGTTTTGCAAAGCCAACCTTTGAATGTTGATGCGCTATATTTATCTGGTTTATGTTGTTTGAAAATGGAAAAATATAACGAATGTATTGAATTTTGCAAAAAAAGCTGTGCAATACAACCAGATAAAAATGAAAATTATTTAATTATTCCAGAAGCTTATCTTCATTTGGAAGATAAAGAAAATTGCTTGTCCTCTTTTGAAAAATATGAAAAATATTGTTTGAATGATTGGAAATATTACAATTCTTGGGCGATAGCTTTTCAACATTGGGAAATGTGGGAAGAGTCGATTGAAAAATTTAAAAAATCAATTGAATATAAATCAGATGAGGTAATTAGCCACAATTCTCTTTCTTATTCTTTGATTAAATTAGAAAGATTTAGCGAAGCAAGAGAAGAAATTGAAAATGCATTGAGGTTAAATCCAGACCAAGCGTCTTGCTATTTTAATCTTGGGCAAATTTTTATGAAAGAAGAAAACTATATTTGCGCCATTGATTCATATAAAAAAGCAATTTCGTTAGATGTTAATTTAACTAAAGCATATTTTAATATTGCGGGAGCTTATCATTGTTGTGATGATGTTAAAAATGCTATTAAATATTGGCAAAAAACAATAGAATATGATAAAGAAAATTTAAATGCATATATTAATTTGGCAACTTGTTCGATAAACGACTTAAAAGATTCTGCTAAAGCATTAAGATATATTCGCTCAGCTTATGAAATAGATAAATTAAACACAGATGTTATTTTTAACTATGGTTTAATTTTGATGAAGGCAAATGATCCATATAGAGCTCAAGATAAATTTGAAGAGGCTTATAAAATTGATAATGATTTGGTAAATTGTAAAATTGCAATTGCTGAGTGTAAAATTAAGCAAAATAAGCCTTACGAAGCTTTAGAAATATTAAATCAATTCAAAGATTTGAAGGGTGAAGACAAAGATTATCTAGCTATAAGAATAGTTGCCCTCGGTTCAATTCTAAAGTTAGAAAATGAAAATCAACAAATAAAGGATGAAATTATTCAACTTTGTGATAAAATACAAGCAGGATATGGCGATAATGCCATGGTCGAAGAATTAAGACAACAATACTTGCAATAAATTTGCAAAAGAGGTATCAAATGGGGCTAATAGTACAAAAGTTTGGCGGAACATCAGTAGCTGACAGCGAAAAAATTAAAAATGTTGCTCGTGCTGTAATTAAAGAAAAAGAAAACGGAAACAATGTTATAGTTGTAGTTTCAGCAATGGGACACACTACTGATAATCTTTTAAAGCTTTCTCGAGAAATTACGACAAATCCTTCAACACGTGAAATGGATATGTTGTTGTCTACGGGAGAACAAATTTCAATGTCGTTGTTAGCAATGGCTATCAACGAACTTGGGCACAAGGCAATTAGTTTAACAGGATACCAAGTTGGGATTAAGACCGAAAGTTGTCATATGTGTGCTCGCATTGTGGATATTGAAACAATGCGTGTTAAAAAACTTTTAAACGAAGGAAATATCGTTATTGTTGCAGGTTTCCAAGGTGTTTGCGAAGGAAATGAAATCACTACACTTGGACGTGGTGGCTCTGATACAACTGCGGTTGCACTTGCTTGTGCTTTTGGAGCAGACAGATGTGATATTTATTCAGATGTTGAAGGTGTTTACACTGCTGATCCACGTTTAATTAAAACTGCAAAAAAATTAGACAAAATTTCTTATGAAGAAATGCTTGAACTTGCAAGAGTTGGAGCAAATGTTTTGCATCCTCGTTCTGTAGAAACTGCAAAACCATATAAAATGCCAATGAGAGTTAGGAGCTCTTTTAAATTAGACGATTTAGGAACTTTGATAATAGGAGTCGAAGAAATGGAATTAAACAAACCCGTTACAGGATTTGCGTGTGATAAATCTCAAATTAGAATTGTGATTTGTGATATTGAAGATAGACCTGGTAATGCTGCTAAGTTATTTAATCTTCTTGCTGAGCAAAATTTAAGCGTAGATATGATTATCCAATCTTATGCAAGAAATTCAAAAAACACTAATGATATTGCGTTCACTATTGCAAAATCTGATATGGATAAGTTTGACGCTCTTAGAGATGATATTAATAAAATTATCAACGCAAGCAATATTTTGGTTGATGAAAATATTGCAAAAGTCTCAATTGTTGGTGCAGGTATGATAGATAGACCTGGTATTGCGGCTAAAATGTTTGATACATTAGCTTCTGCCGATATTAATATCAAAATGATTTCAACAAGTGAAATTAAAATTAGTTGTTTGGTTGAAAAAGACCTTGGTGAAACCGCAGCAAAAGTTTTATGTCGTGCATTCGATTTGGATGGCGCTGTAGTTGCCGATGTTAAGGGTGATTTGCCAGATTAAAATATGATTAATCAAGTTAGAGATTTTTTAGAAAAGTATAAAATAAAAAATAAAAAAGTC
>JAZUSV010000073.1:0-5739 GCA_045606885.1 Candidatus Gastranaerophilales bacterium
TGTTAAAGAAAAAATCGAAGCTTTAGCAGATGAACACCCTATTGCTAAAATGATTGAAGAAACAGGAATTGATTTTGTAGCAGAAGAATTCAAAGATCTTGAAAAGAAAATTATGAGAGCAATGATTAAAAATGAAGGCGTTAGAGCTGACGGACGTAAAACATTTGAAGTTCGCCCAATTTGGTGTGAAGTTGGTGTTTTACCAGGAGTTCATGGTTCAGCCGTATTTACTCGTGGACAAACTCAAATTTTATCAGTTGCAACCCTAGCTGGTCCAGGCATGGCTCAAGAGCTTGACGGAGTTGACCCTGTAACATCTAAAGAATATATGCATAAATACATCTTCCCAGGTTTCTCTGTTGGTGAAGTTAAGCCACTTAGAGGCCCAGGACGTCGTGAAGTTGGTCATGGTAACTTAGCAGAAAGAGCTAATGTACCAGCACTACCTTCAAAAGAAGATTTCCCTTATGCAATTAGAGTTACTTCAGACGTTTTAGAATCAAATGGTTCAACTTCAATGGGTTCAACTTGTGCTTCATCTATGGCTTTGATGGACGCTGGTGTTCCTGTTAAATGTATGATTGGTGGTGTCGCTATGGGTTTAATCCACGAAGATGACGCTGATATCGTATTAACAGATATTCAAGGCATTGAAGACTTCTTGGGCGATATGGACTTTAAAGTAACAGGTAACTCTGAAGGTATCACTGCTTTGCAAATGGATATGAAAATTAAAGGTATTTCAAACCCAACATTAAGAAGAGCTTTGGCTCAAGCTAAAGAGGGTAGATTATACATCATGGAATGCATGAAAGAAGCAATTGCTGAACCTCGTGCAGAAATTTCTCCAAATGCTCCAAGATTATTGTCTATGACAATTCCTCAAGAAGATATTGGAACAGTAATCGGACCTGGCGGAAAAATGATTAGAAGTATCATTGAAGCATCTGGTGCTGAAATTGACATTCAAGACGATGGTAAAGTTACTATCACTTCTAATGATAAAGAAGGCGCTGAAACTGCAATGAAAATGATTAAAGATTTAACTTTCAAACCAGAAGTTGGAATGATTTGCAAAGGTAAAGTTGTAAGAATTATTCCAATCGGTGCGTTTGTTGAATTGGCTCCAGGAAAAGACGGTATGGTTCATATTTCTCAAATTTGTAACGAAAGAATTGAAACAATTGAACCACACTTAACAATTGGTCAAGAAGTAGTTGTTAAAGTTCAAAAAATTGATGATAAAGGAAGAGTGAACTTAACAATTAAAGGCTTAACCGATGAGGAAAAAGCGCAAGCCGGAGTGTAGCCGTTAAAAAAAACGACAAATCGTTGAGATTTGGCATCCCAAGTCTAGTGAACTTAGCCAGACTTGGCTTAGTGAACGACGACGAGGGCAGAAGGATATGGAAAAAGGGTCAGAATGTTGAATTCTGACCCTTTTGCAATTGGACTATAGCGACACATGAATTAAATAGTAAATATTTTATTCATGTGTTCTTTTAGTTCAGCTTTTTTAGCAGTTGCTTCTTCTAAAGAATTACCACACGCTTCAATATAGCATTTTACTAATGGTTCTGTACCAGATTTACGAACTAAAATATTCGAACCATCTTGGAAAATGATTTTAACGCCGTCGCCTGATTCTCTATATTTTCTCATTTCTGTAGCATTTGTTATTGTTTTTTGAACATCTATTGGGTAGTCTTCACCAAATGGTTGAGCGCCATTATATACCATATCTTCATATATTTTTTCCATACGGTTCATAATGATATTTTTATCTGCTTCAGAATTTAATTTTTTATTAAAGTTTTCAGCTACAAGATTAAGATTTAATTCTTCCTTAACGTCAGCTAAAATTTGAGAAATTGGTTTTCCTTCTTGCGCAACCAAATCAAGAACTAAAAGACCTGCAATAATGCCGTCTTTTTCAGGAATGTGTCCATAAACAGTCATTCCGCCTGATTCTTCTCCTGCAACTAAAACATCTTTGTTGTCTTTTCTTAAGTCAATAATATCTTCAGCGATATATTTGAAGCCAACAGGTGTTTCAATTACTTTTTGATTGTACATTTTACCAACAGCATCAACTTGAGAACATGTCGCTTGAGAGCGAATAATGGCACCGTCTAAACCTTTATTTTTAGCCAAATGATATGCAGCTAGCAAAATAACATCATTAGCTGGAAGGAACTTGCCGTTTTCATCAACAACACCAAATCTATCAGCGTCACCGTCGGTTGCAAGACCAACAACTTTATCGGCGCCAATTGTTTGAGTTGCTTCTTTAATTTTTTCAGATAATTCAACTAAATTTTTAGCGTTAGGATTTGGACCTTCTTGACCAGATGAATAAATAGTTGTTGCTTCTATTCCGTAGTCATCTAATAACTCAGGTAAAACATTAACACCTGTGCCGCTTAAGCCGTCGTAGTATACGTTTATGCCTGAATTTTGAATTCTGTCCCAATTAATTAAATTTAAATCATTGATTTGTTGTTTGTAAATATCATAAGGGAAAAATCTAGCTAAAGATGCCTTAGAATCTTTATTTTCAACAAAACTTCCTGCTTTTGCTGTATCTACAACGTGTTTTGCAACTTTTTTAGTAACATCAGCAGGAGCGATTGCACCTTGTTTAGTAACTAAATTATATCCGCCATCTGCCCAAGGATTGTGACTTGCGGTCATCAAAATTGCAACATCAACATCATATTCTCTAGTAGCTAGCGCTAAAAGTGGTGTTGGAACAGGTTTGTCAATGTATAAAACATCAACGTTTTGTCCTAACAAAGTATCTTTGATTAAAGGTAAAGATTCTTTTGTTGCAAAACGAGTGTCACCACCAATTAAAACTTGAGGTCTTCTGTCTGTTCCTTTAACTTCATCTTTTGCATATTTTGCAACACCAACAGTTAACAATTCAACAATGTCTTTGTTGAATTTGTCGCTTCCATAAGGCGCTCTGTGTCCTGATGTTGAAGTAGATAAGCTGTTTGCAACAAATTCTGCAGTTTTGACATCTACATTAACAGGTTTAACCTCGTATTTTCCTGAAAAAGTAATGGAGTCTACTTTTCCGTTTAAGAATGGGCTTGAAACGGAAGTGTTTTGTTTGATTTTTTGTACATTTGGTGTGCCTTGCACGCCAACTAAATGCGAAATTTTCATTTTTTCCCCCTTAACAACACTGTTTATACATGTTATAACAAGCATATTTTTTTGTCTATTTATTAAAGGAACAAAAATAAAATTTTTTTCGTCTTTATCAAAAAGATTTATGATAAAATAGCAACGAGGGTTTAATATGGCTAATAAACATTTTGATTGTATAATTTTAGGTGCTGGTCCTGCAGGCTTATCTAGTGCGCTATATGCTCATCGAAGCGGTTTAAAAACTGCAATTGTAGATATTTCAGCTATTGGTGGTGCACCTGTTAATTATTGTGAAATTGAAAACTATCTTGGTTTTGGCAAAATTCAAGGTTTTGAACTATGTGAAAAATTTGAAAACCACATTGATGAATTTGAAATTGAAAAATATCCTTATCAAGAAATTCAAAATATAGATTTATTGTCACCAATTAAAAAAATTGAAACGTTAGAATATACTTTTAGCGCAGATAGCGTCATAATTGCTGTTGGTGCTAAAAGCAAAAAGTTAAATGTTAAAGGTGAAATTGAAAATATTGGTCGTGGTGTTAGCTATTGCGCAGTATGTGACGGCGCTTTTTATAAAGATTTAACTGTAGCTGTTGCTGGTGGCGGTAATTCTGCTTTAGAAGAGGCACTTTATTTAACAAAGCATGCCAAAAAAGTATATTTAATTCATCGAAGAGACGCTTTTAGAGCCGAAAAAATAGTTCAAGATAGAGTTCTAGAAAATAAAAAAATTGAATTAGTTTTAAATTCAACTGTTGAAGAAATAAAATCAGACAATAAAGTTAATTCGATATTAATTAAAAATGTAAAAACAAATAAAATATCTGAATTAAAAGTGAATGGAATATTTCCATATATTGGTTTAGAGCCAAACGTAGAACAATTCGGAGCTCAATTAAAACTTGATGAATTTGGTTTTATTGTAACTGATGAATATATGAGAACAAACATCAGCGGAATTTATGCTGTTGGAGATGTTAGAAAAACTCCTTTAAGGCAAGTTATTACAGCGGTCTCTGACGGTGCAATTGCGGGAGTTGACGCAGCAAAATATGTAATGAATTTAAAAGAAGCTATAAGGAAGTAAAATGAAAGCTTTAGTTTTTGATAACGAATTAAAACTAGATAACAATTATCCTATGCCTGTTGTTAGAGAAAATGAAGTATTAATTAAAACCTCTATGGTTGGTATTTGCAATACTGATTATGAAATAACTAAAGGCTATATGGGCTACAAAGGTGTTTTAGGGCACGAATTTGTTGGCGTTGTGGATAAAGTTGGTCAAAATGTTGATAAAGATTTGATTGGTAAACGAGTTGTTGGTGAAATCAATTGTGCTTGCAATAATTGCTCATATTGTCATCAAAATCTTCAAAGACATTGTCCAAACCGTCAAACTCTTGGAATTTGGCAAAAAGACGGCTGTTTTAGTGAATATTTTACTTTACCAAAAGAAAATGTTATCGAAATTTCATCCAATATTGATGATATAACTGCAACATTCACTGAACCATTAGCCGCAGCTTATGAGATATTGGAGCAAATTCATATTCAACCAACAGACAAAGTTGCGATTTTGGGTGATGGAAAACTCGGTTTATCAATTTCTTTAGTATTTTGTGCAATGAACATTGATTTTGTGCACATTGGAAAACACGAAGAAAAATTAGAAATATCAAAAAATCTTGGTGCAAAAACAATGTTGTTAAATGAAATAACCGAAAAAGAGAAGAAGTCTTTTGATGTTGTCGTTGAAGCAACAGGCTCAACAGGCGGTTTTGAAACAAGCGCAAGTCTTGTTAAACCTAGAGGAACACTTGTTTTAAAAAGTACAATTGTTGCTCGTGAGGGTTTAAATTTGGCAAGCATTGTGGTTGATGAAATTAAAATTCAAGGTTCACGTTGTGGACAATTTAAACCTGTTGTTAAACTTTTAGAAAACAAAAAAATTGATGTAACTCCTCTTGTGAGCGGAATTTATGATGTGGATGATTTTAAAAGCGCATTTGAAAAAAATTCTCAAAAAGGAACTTTGAAAGTTTTGGTTAAATTTTAAAAAAGGGACTTATATAAGTCCCTTTAAATTTTTATGAGAAGAAATGTCCTCTTTTTGAATTTAGCGTTATGTTATCAAAAGAATACAGCGCTGCTGGACGTTTTGAAACGGATTTAGTGTATTCATTTGTTTCAACTAAAATGTTAGAAGATAACATTTTCTTTCTAAAGTTGCGTTTGTCTAAATCTTTTTTAAGAATTAATTCGTAAGATTTTTGCAATTCTGTTAAAGTGAATTTTTTAGGTAATAATTGGAACGCTATTGGGCATAATTCCAATCTTTCACGAGTTCTTTTTAGTGAGTATTCGATGATTTCTTTGTGGTCAAATGCTAATGGTGGGAGTTTTTCAACTTCGTGCCATTGAATGTCGGAAACACCTTCTGTGCCTTTAACATCAAGCTTGATGTCTTCTGCTCTTAAAAGTGCAAAATATGCACAAGTGATGACACGAGCGTTTGGATAACGAAGAGGGTCACCAAATGTGTATAGTTGTTCAAGATAGATGTTGGATACAGT
>JAZUSV010000074.1:0-3196 GCA_045606885.1 Candidatus Gastranaerophilales bacterium
ACTTGCATATTATTTGCAATAATTGGCTGTATGCTTGGTTTTGCGCCACCTCGTTCTCAAAGACTTGTTGGTTTCACAATAGCTGTCGGAATGATTTTTGGTTATTATATTACACTGCCATTTTTTGACTTATTAGCCCAAAAAGCAGTACTACCGCCGTTTATCGCTGCAGCTTTCCCAATTATATTATTCATAATTTCGATTTTTATAATTAAGAAAGTAAAGGATTTATAATGAAAAAGAAAATATTTTTATTAATTATTTCTTTAATATTCACTTTTTGCCCAACATTAGCAAAAGACAAATTAAAAGTAATTAACGACGAAGCAGGTGTTTATGTTTTCAAAATAAATACTAAAAAATATGGCAAAAAAATAAAACCTTTTATGGCAAAAAAACTTACAACTCCACAAAAAGTATATGACGATAATTGCTTTGATTTCGTTGTAAACGGTGGTTTTTTCGACGTAAAAACAGGCAACAGTGTTTCCTATGTTACTATTGATAACACCCTTGTTGCAGACGTTGAAGATAATATAAAACTTGCAAAACAGCTAAAAAAACAAGACAGACTAGACAAAGTTTTATCAAGAGCTGAACTTAGAATTTTAGAAAACAAACGCCACAAACTAAAATTTGATATTGCTATGCATAACGACCCTATTAAAAAAGGGTACAAAATCAAACACGCTCTTCAAGCTGGTCCTATGCTTTATCCGACAATGGATTTAATACAAGAAGGGTTTGTTGTTAAAGAAGGCGATGTTGTAAAATTACAAAGTGTAGACATCCTAAAAAGACGAGAAAGAACAGCTATCGGCTTAAAAGGAAAATATTTATATATTGTTTTATTCACAAAAGACCACAAAGTTGATGCCCACGAAATGAAAAATTATATGTCAGAAACACTAAAACTTAAAAAAGCTATGGCTTTTGACGGTGGCTTATCAACTGCAGTAAATTATAAAAATTTATCTATTGGTTCTTTAGGAAAATATCAAAGAAGAGTTAAATCATTCCTAGTTGTTGAAAGGTAAAATATGAAAATAGGCAACATTGATTTTTGCAAAATTAAAAAAATAACAGCAATTGAAATTGTCGTTTTAATAATTGTTTTTGTAGCAATCGGAATATACTACAGTCCAAACATTATTACCAAAAAAGAAATGCAAAAAATTGCAAAAATCAAAGCAGACAACGCAATTTTCACATCAAAAGCACTAGAAGAATTTTCTGCAAACAAAAAAGCAAAACCTTCTGAAGTAGCTAAAAAAATTGCACAAGAATTAAACACAACAAGCAAAAATCCTTTCGATGAAAAAAGTCCAGCATATACATTTGAAACAATATGCACAGGTTGCAACAATATCGAATTTGACGATAAATTACAAATGATTATTTTAAGCGCATACAACAAAAAAGGTGAACTAATGGCAAGAACCGTTATCAAACCGCCATCATTTGTAACTTATGCAAAAGAATTTAATAAAAAGAAAAAATAATCATTTTTATAATTCAAATTGATAGTTCAAATTTTTATATTTTACATAAACAGGAAAGCTGTCTAAATCTTCAAAGAAGAAGTAAAAATATTGGCTTCTTCTTGGAGAAATTGTTGAAGAATGTTTAATTGAATGTTTAGAAATTTGATTTCCAATTTGTTCTAAATGTGCAAAAGCAGATTGATTAGTTTGTTGAGCAGCATTTTGCATCATTGAAGTATTGTATTCATTAAAATTAGTGTTCATCCCTGTCATACTTGTAATTGTATGGCTCATAGAGCTCATAGCCGCCATAGATGAAGCTTCTTGATTATTATAAATTGATAAATAATTATTTGAAGAAATAAATTGTATTTCTCTTTGAGCATTTGAAAGTCTTAAATCTTCAACCTTAAAAACATAAGGTGTTTCATAAGATAAATTTTCAACTTGAACATACAACGCCAAAATTTCAGGAACAGGCGTTTTGGTAATGCCGATTTTTATATTTGCGTTATCTGTTGTCTTTTTATAAGTATTAAAAACCAAGTCTTCTGTTGTTTTAACGGTTTGAAGATTATTTTGAGAATAATCTTCGCCAACATAAGTCAATGTAGCACATCCACTAAGAAAAGTAGCCACACAAGCCAAAAACAATAAACAACCAATAACTTTAATCTTTTTCATAATTTTCATTACTATTATAGTAGCGCAAGCTAATTTTTTTAGCAAATTATATGAAAAAAGCCCCAAAGGGCTTTAAATTTATTCAATAGCTGAACCACGCTCTAGCGCTAATAAAAGCTTAAGCGCTGCAACTCTTTGCGTCTTAGGGTCAGCCTGACGCAACATTTCAACTGCTTTAATCATAACAGGGTCATTATCATACCAACGATTACCCTTGCCTTGATATTGAGTAACTATCTCATAAATTCGCTCAATTACGTCTTGCGCAACATCTTCTTGCAATTTCAACATGAAGTCTTTTGCATTTTCTTTTTGTTCATCAGTAGATAATCTTAATAATTCAAGAGCCTCTTTTAAAATGGGGTCTTTATCATACCAACGTTTACCTTGGAATTGTTCGCTCATTACTCCGCCTTTCTCTCGACATCAGTATAGCAAATTTTTGCAAAAAATTAAAGCAAAAATAACATGTTTATAATACCCAATATTTTAAAATTATACCCATTCGGCTAATTTTATTTTACATTCCTAACAAATAAAATATTTGAAATCAAAGGAGAAAAGGAATGGAAAAACAAAAACTAATGCTATTAACACCACCAAAAATAGAACTTAAAAATCTTGATAATTTATTTTTACAATTATGCACAAAAGCCTGCAATTTGAAGTGCAAACACTGCTATATCGAAAGAAATCCCTACAAAAACGAAGAAGATTTTATACAGCTTGAAAAAGTTAAACAAACTCTAATTTGCGCAAAACAAAAGCCTCTAAAATCAATTTATTTAACAGGCGGAGAGCCTCTAATGCACCCAGATTTTAACCAAATTTTAAGAATGTGTTTAAAAATCTCAAACACAACAGTTCTGTCAAATGGGGTAATGATTAACGATAAAAAAGCTCGTTTCTTGCGAAAAATCGACGACGAAAGCCAATTTGAAACAATTTATCGAATTAGTTTAGATTCAACTTCTGAGCTCGAAAACGACGCCCTAAGGGGACGAGGAAGCTTCAGAAAAGCTCTTGTG
>JAZUSV010000075.1:0-9227 GCA_045606885.1 Candidatus Gastranaerophilales bacterium
GCTAAATATGTGTTACAAGAAGGGTCTGGAGAGCGAAGTTCAATTCTTGTTGCGCTTCCTCGTTTTGCTGGAACTCTGATTAAAGCAGAACGATTTGCAATACTCCAAGCTTTATAAACAGGTGCTTCATACCCTGGTACAAGGCGTTTGTAGCTATTTACAATCGGATTTGTAATAGCCGTAAACGCATTAACGTGAGCTAATGCTCCGCCAATTGAATAAATTGCTTCTTTTGATAGCTGATGATCTTCATCAGGAGCAAAAAATGCGTTTTTACCATCTTTAAATAAAGATAAATTGCAATGCATGCCAGAACCAGCTATTCCATAAATTGGTTTTGGCATAAATGTTGCATGGACTCCATATTCATTAGCTATACTTTTAACTGCATATTTAAAAGTAATTATGTTATCTGCTGCTTTTAGAGCATCTGCGTATTTAAAATCTATTTCATGTTGACCATCAGCACCTTCATGGTGAGATGCTTCAATTTCGTAATTCATTGCTTGAAGGGTTGTAACAATATCTCTTCTGATATCTTCTGCCATATCTGTAGGAGCAGCGTCATAGTACCCGCCTTTATCATTTGGAATTGTTGTTGCCTCTCCGTTTTCATCTCTTTCAAAAATGAAAAACTCAGCCTCAGGACCAACATTCATTTTGTAGCCTAGATTTTCTGCTCTAGCAATCATTCTTTTCAAATTACATCTTGGACAACCTTCAAAAGGAGTTCCGTCTGAATTATGAATATCACAAATAATACGAGCAACATTTTCGCCGTCTCGTTCACACCAAGGCAATATAACAAAAGTATCCATATCAGGATAAAAATACATATCAGACGTTTCAATGCTTCTAAAACCTTTAATTGAGGAACCATCTAACATAATTTCGTTATTTAAAACTTTTTTCAATTGGCTTATTGGCAAAGATAAGTTTTTTATTGTTCCGTTAATATCACAAAATTGCAGTCTTATAAAACGAACGTTGTTTTGTTCACAAGATTGAATTATATAATCTTTTTTTGCTTGAATGTCAGTCATGTTTTCTCCTTGAAACAGTTTATTTTTATATTTTCTTATTTTTCTTCAAATTTGTCAAAGATAATTAAAAAAGCAGGTATTGTACCTGCTTTTATTAGTTTATATTCTTTGGAAGACTTGTACTTGTTATGCGAACTCCAAACTTATCTTCTATGACTATTACCTCGCCTTTTGCAATAAGCTTTTCGTTAACATATACCTCAACTTGTTCACCTGCAATTTTATCAAGCTCAACAATTGAACCTTGGGTCATTTCCATTACTTCCCTTATTGATGATTTTGTTCTTCCAAGCTCTACGCTAATGTGCATTGAAACATCCTGCATTATATCAAGATTTTTCTTAATGGCACGCTTTGCTGGAACATCCTCAAACTCTTGAAATTTTACAGGTCTAACAGTAATTAACTTTTCCGCTTGGCTTACTTCTTCTTCTAACTCATCACAAGTAGAAACATAACTTTCAACAGGTTTTGCCTCTTGAACTTCTTCTTGTGAAACAACATCTTCTTCGATTTTTTGCAAATCGTCTTCTATTGCATCAAGAAAAGGTGATTTTTCAAGAGGTTCTTCGTTTTCGTGCAAAAGTTCTTGTTCTGCTTGTTCTTTTTCAACAGCTTCTTCAGCCACCTCTTTTTCAACAACTTCCTCAATATCTTCTTGAAGTTCTTGTTGATTTTCTTGTTGAATTTCTTCCTGAGGCTCTTCTTTGACATCTTGCGCAAAAAGAGAATCCATATCATCTAATGAGGCGTCTTGCGGCGCATCATCAAACATAGAGCCAAATTCTTGCGTTTCTTTGGACCCTTTTAATTCATCAATTTCATCTATATTTTTTTCTTCGTTATCCATTCTAAACCCACTATTGAATTATAAATTGACCAAAGCTAACTCTCATAACTTCTCTTTGACCTTCAAAGATACTGTTAACCATTTCAAGTATTTCTTCTTTTGCAATTTCTTTTCCTGTTGGAGTAGATAATTCATCAGAAGTTTTATTAGATAAAACAGTAATGATTGAATCTCTGATTGCTGGTTTATATCTATCCATTACTGCAGCAATATCAGCATTTGGGTCGGCCGCAGGAGCACTTCCATGTCCATGACCACCAGAAGGTTTAGCATTTGCTGCTGCTTCAATTGCTTCTATTTCTTCTTGAGTTTTAGATAATTCCATTGCAATAGCAACTTTTAAATATCTTTTTGCGTTAACATCTGCAAGATTTAATATAAAATCACCTAAATCCAACAAAATCCCTTCTTGGCGAGTTTCCCCATCATCTTCAATTTGAGTTTGTTCATCACTTGCGCCTAGTTGTGCAATTTTCTTATCAATTGAAGTTTCTAAAGAAACATACACAACAAATAATGCAACAAGCATTACAACAAGAATAATCCCGTTGCAAACAAGCATCATCAAACCTGGGCTTAATTCGAGCGCCTTTTTATTTGGGTTTTTATCATCTTTATTTTCTGCCGGTTTTGCCATTTTTCCTCCAATTTATTTTATTTTTACCAATTTTCATTTTTTCTATTTTTAATTTTTCCAATCCATTGAGAAAATTTTGTTTTTGTTTTGTTTGTAGCTTTCACTACACCATCTTTTGTTTTAGTTGAAACTGTAACAATTCCATCCTTAGTGTTATTTGTAAATTCTATAATATTTTCTTTTGTGTCGTTTTTAAGTTTTTCAGTATCCCATTTTTGTCTATCTATTTCGGATAATTCTTTTTTAGAACCAATATTATGTCTATCTTTTGCATATTGAGCAATATTTTCTTTTGTAATATATGTTGGTGGCTCAACGAAACTTGGGTTCAACAATTTCATTTTAACATTATATGCAATATCAGGACTTATATATTTAGAATATTCTTTTAATCTCAACATTCCTTCGTAATTATTTGAAATTGTTGTGTCTAAATTTTTAAGTTTGTTGTTTCTAATGTTTTTAGCATAAATTGTTTCCCAAAGAACTGTTTCATCGCTAACATCAACAAGACCAACATAAACACTAACTCTATGAGTAGGATTGACAACATCCATTCCGGGAACATTTGCAATATTCCAAACAGTATTTTTTAGAAAATCACGTTGAACATCCATTCCCATAGTAACAACAACAAGCTTATCAACCCCAATATTCTTTGCAATTTTTTTCAATGTAGAAAATTCAAGATTATACCCTTGTTGAAAACCTTGAAGAGCTTGTAAGTCTGCTTGCTTAACTCCAGCTTTCTTTAGTGCTTGTTGCGCAACATCAATAGAAACTACTTCAATATTTCTATCGATTAATTCTCCCCTAATATCCGTTGCAAAAAACTCAGGGGTTCTAAAGTATGCGTTATAGTAATTTACAGGGGTTAGCAGGGTATCAGTAATAATGCCAATTTTTTCAAGTGCGAAAGAAACGCTACAGCTTGAAAATAATAAGCCAAAAGCCAATATAACTTTAAATACTAATCCCCTCATAGTAATTAAATTATCGGCTATATTTTTAGTAATTAAAATCATATATTTAATTGATTTTTTTGACTTAAAAAAAATTTTTATTAAATAAAACCTAGAAAAAGTCGAAAACGAATATAGGAAAGTATATTTTTATGGACTTACTATGCCCTTTCGCTACAGATTACAAAAAATTCTCGAAATTAGAATAAGAAAAAGAGACGAACAAATACAAGTTGAAATTAAAGCGCAAGAAGAAGTCCGAAGAATTGAACTTCTAATTCTGCAAAATCTTGAAGAAATAAAAAAGCTTACACAAGAAATGCGACAAGCAGACCCCATGATGTATGAACAATACGATAAATTTATCAAACATCTTTGGGAAGAAGACAAAAAACTTCAAATCCAAAAACAAGAAGCTATAGAAAATCTTGAAAAAGAAAAAGAAATTTTAAAAATAAAAGAACAAGAAGTTAATGTCCTAGAAAAACATAAAGAACACCAAAAAGAAAACTACATCAAAGAACAAAAAGCCCTCGAATTAAAAGAATTAAACGAAATTGGCTCACAAAAATTCTTTATCAAAAACAGAGAAAAACAACAAGAACAAGAACTACTCGAATATTTAGAAAATCAAGAAAACAATGGAACTTAGCACAACAATCACAAAAGAAGATTACTATCAAGACAAAGTCCAAACACGCATTAGAGAAGTGTTTGAACCAAATTCTTATATTATTTCAAAACCACAAAGTAGTGGTTTTGCAGATATAAAAACAAAAATTACAGAAATAATTAACAATATTATTGCTCCAAGCGAGCTTTCTTTTGATGAAAAATTAAACGAGAAGTTTTTAGAGCTTGATTTTGGTTCAGAATTTAATATTGACGCAACAAAAATTGGAATTAATGACGCCATTTTCTTTATTAATTTATTAAATAAAGAAGGATGTGTTAATTACAACGTTGAAAATAATGTAATGAGCATATCGGATGCAAATAACAAAAAAATCAACGCAACAACATCTCTATTAAACATGTTACAAACATCTTTTGACACAAAAAAACCAATAAGATTAGATTTTGATAACGATATCACCGTTATTTTAAAACTCGATAAAGAAGGAAAAATCCAAGCACATTTTATCCCTGGAACTTCTGAAGTTGAGGCATATTTAAAAAACAATATTTCTTGTCTTAAACAATCATTCGACGAAGAAGAAATTAATTATTCATACCTTGGTTATTCAAAACACAAAAATAATAAAGAGCAAAATTCAAAAAATAAAAAAAGGAGCAATCAATAATGAGAGATGCTTTTATCAATGCAATGAACACCCAAAAATCTACTGTTAATTGGGTAAACGCAATATCAGAAAACCTTGTAAACATCTATACCCCAGGCTATAGAGAAAACATGGTTACTTTTAAGACCTATCTTGACGGTGCAGTTCCAGACACTATTATGAAAAACTCTGGTCAAGGTAAAGCAATTCCAGGGACATCTCCTGAAAATGTATATTTAGAAGGTAATGGCTTTTTTGTTTTGAGAAACGACGAAGGCGGAATTGCATACACACGTCTTGGTGAATTTAAATTTGACGGCGAAGGCGTATACAAAGCAGCAGACGGCTCAAAAGTTCAAGGTTATATCTTAAACGATAAAGGCGAAATCATGTCTGGAACAAAATCGCTAACAAATGATTCTTTTGAAGAAAGCATTGCTCAAGGCGGAGCATTGGCTGTTCCCACAACAGAAATTAAACTTTGGATTGACCCAGATAATGGCAAATATCTTGGAAAATATGACGAATACGAAATAAAAGGCGACGGAATATTATACGGTAAAGCAAACAACGGAAAAGATTGCACACCATTGTATAAACTTGCTTTAATGAATTTCCACAACCCACAAGAACTTTTTGAATATAAACAAGGGCAATATGTTGAAACAACATATTCAGGCAAGCCAACAATAGGCAAAGGTGAAGTCAGAAGCGGGTTGATAGAATTATCAAACATCGACTTCAAAGCAAATGCAACATATTGGAAACAAGCAAACATACAAATGAATATCACAGACAAAATTGTATCTACTTACAAAAAATTATTAGAATCAGCAATGGAGCTTCTAAGCTAAACTAAGCAAATGAAAAAATCATATCTCTCTCTCATTTTAATATTATTAATTAACTTCTCCACAGGGAACCTCGTTTGTTGTGGAGAAGATTTTTTCATTGATTCTACTTTTGTTGAAGCAAAAAATAAGATGAAAATTCCTGTTCAAAATGTTGCTCGTGCAGTCGAAAAAACAAAGAAAAAAGGGTTATTTTCAAAACAAACAATTAAAACAAGATTTAATTACGCAACAAATCAAGAAGAAGAAATCCCGCAAGGATACTATGGCACTTTGCCTGATATTAAATCAGATTTTGCATACAAAAAACAAGCAGGTCCAAGCTCTAAAGAAATAGATATCAAAGTTCCAAATGAAGATGAGCTAAACGAAGAAAACTTTAAGCCAGCACCATTTGATGATGATTTGTTTTTAGATATGGTTATCAAAAAAGAACCAGATAGCGAGTATGTTAACGACATCCA
This sequence comes from Candidatus Gastranaerophilales bacterium, assembly GCA_045606885.1. Lineage (GTDB taxonomy): Bacteria > Cyanobacteriota > Vampirovibrionia > Gastranaerophilales > Gastranaerophilaceae > RUG14156. The sequence continues at coordinate 6,091 of JAZUSV010000075.1, forward strand.
AAAAACAAAATATGCTCTAACAAATCTAAAAAAATGTATTGAAGAAGAAGGAAATATTCAACGCTTTAACGCTAGTGTTAATATGGTTGATTTATATGCTCAAAGTTTAAAGAAAAAATATGAAAACAAATCAGAATCCTTAAAAGAAAGTTATATTGATGTTTTAAACACAAATTACCACGCCAAGCTTTTGGGAAATTTAAAATATGACGCAAATTATTATTCAAGGCTTATCCCAACCACAGAAGGTAAATATAGCAAAGACAATATTACCCTTGAGGAAGAAAAACTTTTGCAAAAAATTAATCGAACATTATTTTTATTAAACAATGAATCTTAATTTATTTCGCAATTCCATCTTCGCCTAAACCAAAGATATAAACATCTTTTCCGTATTCATTTGGTGCTTCATTGCCGTTTGTATCAATATGTAATTCGCCCCAACATTGAGCAGTATCAAAATTACCTGTATTCCTGTTAAATCTTGTTGGAGGTGATGCATTTGTCGTTTCATACGGCATACGATATTGAATACAGTTAGCTAAGTTTGAATATACTTTAAAGCCTACGTATGTATTACTTGCAGCAATTCGCCAGCCTTTAATATCCGTTGCACTACAGTATGGCGTATTGTTACAGAAATTACCTACAGCACCTTCATATTTAATATATTTTCCAAACAAAGTAGCAACATCAGTTGCATTTGCAGCAGCACTTCCTGCTGAATTTTTTAGTTCGTAACTATAGGTATTAGTGCCATAGTTTCTATTTATAAACATTCCTGTTGGACAGCTTGTTGCTTCTAATTCTCTAACGTTGATTATTGCATGTTCAATGGTTCTTAAAACTTTTAGCGCTTGAGCAGTCGCTTCTTTTTCTTTAACATCGGCTGACCTAACGTTTTTAATTAAAGCCACGGTAAGCAAGCCTATAATCACAAATACAACCATCAATTCTATAATTGTAAAGCCTTTTTTAAACATAATTCATCCTCTTTTTCACAATTATAAAATTGAATTGCATTTTTCGCAAACATAATTCTTCCAATATTTGTATGAATGAATAAATATCGTTTTAGTGTATTATTCACTTATGAGTAACTTTTTAAAAATACAGCTAAATAGAGCCTGTTACATCTCTTTGCTAAACGCAAACGATATTGTCTCGGGCATTGCTGAATACAAATGCTATATAAAAAGATTGAATTTCTTATCATTCAACCCGTTTTTAGTTAAAAAATGCACAGATGAAAAGAAAAAAGCAAAAACTGCATTTGTTGAAAAAATGAAATCAATTGCAAAAAAAGCTTTTGATGAAAAAAATTATGCTGATGCTCAAAAATCATATCAAGCAATATTTGAAGCAGATTCTAAAAATATTGAAAACATCAAAAACTACATAACTTGCCTTGAAAAACTTGAACAATACGACATTCAACTTGAACTATCAAAACATTTGTTAAAATTAAGCAAAGCAAGTGAAAACTATAAAATTTTAAGCAATGCATATAACAAAACAGGGTTATATAGAGAAGCCTTAAGAAATTATAAAAAATATTTAGAACTATCGAATAAAGCAAAGCCTGATGCAGGTGATTACAACCTCATAGGCTGTTATTATTTTAACGAATACAACAAAGGGAAACAAATCCCAAGCGATGCAAAAAATGCTTTGGCTAACTTTGAAAAAGCAGTTGAGCTTGCGCCAAAAAATAAAGCATATTTAAAAAACAGCATTTTTGCAGCAATGAAAGTTAAAAATTACGAAACAGAAAAAAAATATTGGGATGTATATTTTAGCGAAAACTTTGCAAACGAAGAAGACAAATTTACATATAGCGCAAGTTGTATGAGAAATGGCGATATTAAAACTTGGGCAAAATATTACGAAGCAAGATTTACAAGAAACAATGCTGCACCACAACCTAAAATCGACAAACCTTTTTACACAGGCAAAGAAGATTTAAGCGGAAAAACGTTACTTATTCACAGCGAGCAAGGTTATGGAGATAATTTTTTAATGTTTGGCTATATGCCACGCTTAACAAAACTAGCCAAAAAAGTTATTTATCACATCCAAAACGGTGCTTATGAATTAATTAAAAATAATGATTTTGGAGTTGAAGCATGTTGTCAAAAAACAATTGACGTAACAAAAGTTAAATGCGATTATCATATTCCTTGTATGTCTATTCCAATTGCTCTTGGACTAGATAAAGACACTTTGAGCGTTGGAAGCGGATATATCAAACCAAATAAAGAGCTTGTTGAAAAATACAAAAACGAATATTTCAATACTAAAAAATTCAAAATTGCAATTGCATACAAAGGGGTTGCAAGTAACGCAAAAAGAGACATTCCAATTGAAAGCTTAGCTTTGCTAGATAAATTAAAAAATGTTCAACTTTATTGTTTTACAAAAGATATAGATGATAAAGAGCTTAAAGCATTCAAAAAAAATAATGTAATCAATATTGCAAAAGAATTTGAAGACTTCGCACATACTGCTGCTGCGCTTGAAAATGTTGACTTAGTTATTTCAAGTGATAATTGCATTTTAAATCTTGCAGGTGCAATTGGAAAAAATACTTTAGGAATATTTAATTATCACCATGAGTTTCGTTGGTATGATTTATCTGGAGAAGACTGCGGTTGGTTTGATTGTGTTAAGCCAATTGTGAATGATGAATATAACGATTGGGATAAATCAATTTTAAACGCAATTAAAAAAGTTGAATTAATACAAAAAAATGGGCAGTAACACTGCCCATTGTGCATTTGTAAATTTATTAACCTTGATTTTCTATGAAATTCAGGATTTCTTCAACTCCTTCATTAATTTTCATTTCAGCTTCTTGCTGCATTTGAACAATTTCCGTAGCTTCTGTCGTGCTAGCTGGAGTTGATTCAGTTGTTGCGCCTGTTACAGTTGCAGATTCAACTGTTCCAGAGGTCATGCCCTCTGACTCGGTTGTTCCAGATGAAACTCCAGGCTCACCTGCACCAACGCTATTTTCTGTTCTATCAGCATCAGGCAGAGGTCCGCAATCTAAAGCTGAATCACCATCTTGGGTTCCATCACCTTGGGTGTCGCCTTGGTTGTCGCCTTGGTTGTCGCCTTGGTTGTCGCCTTGGTTG
>JAZUSV010000076.1:0-8818 GCA_045606885.1 Candidatus Gastranaerophilales bacterium
AAGATTCAAATTCTAATGTTGAAATGGTTGAAGATAAAGCAATTAACATCACTACAAATGATGAAATGAAATTAAAAAATATTTACGATATTTTACAATCTAAACTTGTTAAAAGAAATCTTAGCCTTAAAATTTTAGACCCTCAAAAAATTGAAAACGCTCTTGGCGGAAATGTTAAACAAGAAATTAAACTTAAAAAAGGTTTAACAACCGAACTTGCTAAAAAAATTGTAGCAATGATTAAAGATACAAAATTAAAAGTACAAGCTTCAATTCAAGGCGATAGCGTTAGAGTCGTTGGCAAATCTCGTGATGACTTACAAGATGTAATCAAAGCAGTTAGAGCAAAAGAAGACGAAATCGACGCACCATTACAATTTACAAACTATCGTTAATATTTCAAAGGCAATTAAATGAAAGAGCGAATAACCTTATTAATCATAATTATATCACTGCTTGCTTTTTTAATAGTTTTCCAAAACTATTTTAATACAATGTGGGCAATCATTTTCCTTGTAGGCTTTATGTCCTTATATTCAATTTATATGTGGGCAGTTACAAAATATCAAAAAAGAAAATTGAAAAAAAATCCTCCTATTATTAATTATGATTTTCACCCATTTGTTTCAATTTTAATTCCTTGCCACAATGAACACGAAGTTATTGAAAAAACTGCTCAAAACATTTTAAACATTGACTATGACAACTTTGAAATTATTTTAATTGACGATAGAAGTGAAGATAACACCGCAGAAATTATAAAAAAACTTGAAAAAGAAAACGAAAAAATTTCTGCCTTAATCAGACCAAAAGACGCAACAGCTGGAAAATCCGCAGTATTAAATGATGCGTTTAAACTAGCAAAAGGCGAAGCTATTCTTGTATTTGACGCTGACGCTAAGGTTGAACCTGATTTTCTTCAAAAAATGCTTCCAAAACTAGAGCCAGCTGACGTTGGCGCAGTTCAAGCTCAAAAAGTTATTATCAATGCTAAACAAAATTTCTTAACTCAATGTCAATATAACGAATACATTTTAGATTCACACATGCAAATCGGACGTGATGCCGTTAGAGGAGCAGTGGAACTAAGAGGTTGTGGCGAATTAATCAAACGCCAAGCACTAATCAGTATTAACGGTTGGAACGAAGAAACCATTGTAGACGACCTTGATATGTCAACAAGACTCCATATCAAAGGTTGGGATATTCGTTTTTGTCCTGACGCTAAAGTATATGAAGAAGGCGTTATCACATTTGGCGCTTTAATCAAACAAAGAAGACGCTGGGTTGAAGGCTCAATTAGAAGATATTTAGAATACGCTGGACAAGTTTTCACTTCAAAAGATATGTCTTTGCGTGTAGGCTTTGATTTAATTGCATATATCACAGAATTTTTACTGCCATTTTGGCTTATTGCAGAAATTTTCATACAAGCATATCATTACATTCACGGTGATTCAAATGGAATTTTATCTTCTGCGATAGTTGTTGCAACAACTGCAATATTCTTCATTTGCTGCTTTGTTTATAGCCTTAGAAAATATGCAAATTTAACATTTTCAAAAGCTTTCAATCAAGCAATAATCACTTCAATTTATTTCCTTACAATTTGGTTCCCTATTGCAATGTTTATTATATTTAAAATTGTATTCACCAAAAAAACAATGGATTGGGGTAAAACTCAACACGGCGTTACAACAGCTGAGCTTGGAGAAATCCAATAATGTCAGATTTTCATTTTATAGCAATAGGCGGAGTTGGACAAAGTGCTTTAGCTAAAATTTTATTGTGCTTAGGCTATAATGTAACAGGGTCTGATATTAACGATAGTAAATATGTAAAACTCGTACGTGATTTAGGGACAAATGTCCACATTGGACACAAAAAAGAAAACATTGAAGGTACTCCTACGGTTGTTGTTTCTTCTGCAATTAAAGAAGATAATCCTGAAATTATAAAAGCTCGTGAATTAGGTTTAAAAATAATACATAGAAGCGATTGTTTGAAATTTATTTCTGAACAATTTGAAAATTTTATCGGACTATCTGGAACACACGGAAAAACAACAACTTCTGGGCTTTTAAGCTTTATCTTAGAACAATTAAACGCAAATCCAAGTTACGCTATTGGTGGTATTATCCCAAAATTAAACATCAACGCAAAAGCAAACAAAAATTCCAAATATTTTGTAGCAGAGCTTGACGAATCAGATGGCACAATTCAAAAATATTCTCCATCTCATTTGGTAATAAACAACCTTGAAGCAGACCATCTTGATTATTACAAAAATGGCTTAGACGATATTATTTTAACTTTCAATAAAATTGTCGAAAAAATGAACGACAATTCTAAAATCTTTATCAATGTTGATGATATGGGTTGCAATAAATTTTTGGCTCAAACAAATTATAAAAATTTTATTAGCTATGGAATTGAAAAAAGCGCAACTTATCAAGCAAAAAACATTATTTTTGATGAGCTAAATTCAAGTTTTGAAATATACAAAAAAAATGAATTATTAGGAAAAATTAATTTAATTATCCCAGGGCTTCACAATGTTTACAACGCTTTAGCTATTGTTGCCGTTTTGGATGAACTAGGCTTTAAGTTTAACAATTATGCTCAATATTTTGCTGAATTTTGCGGTATGGGAAGAAGATTTCAACTAGTAGCAGATACAAATAATATTAAAATTATTGACGATTATGCTCATCATCCAAACGAAATTAAATCAACACTCAGCGCAATTAAAAACCTAAAAAGAAGAAAAGTAGCGATTTTTCAACCACACAGATACACAAGATTAAAAGGATTGTGGAGCGAATTTTTAAAAAGCTTTGACATTTTAGACGAACTTTATGTTGTTGAAACATTCAATGCTGGCGATAAGTTTGATGAAATATATAATTCCGAAAATTTTGTAAAAGAAATTACAAAAAATGGAATTAAAGCGCAATATATTGAAGGAACAATGGAAGTTGCAGGACAAAAAATAACACCACAATTGCAAAAAGGCGATATTGTTCTAACGCTTGGCGCAGGAGATATTACAAAAATTGGCGGAATAATTAATGGTTTGCTCACAACTAAAAATTAAATATTATGACGATTTTTTATTAACCAATTTCAACACGCTTAGAATAAAAGCCTGTGCTGAAAAGTTTTGGATGCCTGATAATTACGGGGAAATGATTTCTTTATTAAAAAAATTTAAAGACCAAAACCCTATTATTATCGGAAACGGTTCAAATATTTTATTTTCATCTCAAAAAATAAAACAGCCTATCATACACACAGGTTTTATCAAAACCGCAATTGCTATTGGCGAAACAATTGAAGTTGAAGCAGGTTTAAAAACCCAAACGCTATCAAAGCTTGCACTAGACAAAGGATTATCTGGTTTTGAATTTTTAATTGGAATTCCAGCAACTCTTGGTGGAGCAATATTTATGAACGCAGGAGCGCACGGACAAACTATAAGCGACTGTTTAATAAGCGCCAAAGTTTATGATATAGAAAACAATAAAATTTTAAATTTAAAAAAAGAAGATTTAAAATTTTCTTACAGACATTCAATTTTAAAAGAAAAACCATACATTTTACTAAGTGCAAAATTTGAACTTCAAAAAAAAGAAAAAACTGAAATTAAAACCAAAATGGACGAAAATTTAATTTTCAGAAAAAACAGACAACCAAATCTTGCCCTTCCAAACGCAGGGTCGGTGTTTAAAAACCCACCTAACTGCGAATTTTCAGCAGGCGCATTGATTGACAAATGTGGACTTAGGGGTTTTTGTGTTGGCGATTGCGAAGTTTATGAAAATCATTGTAATTTTATAATCAACAAAGGCTCAGCTACAAGCATTGACTACACCAACATCGTTTTTGAAATTTATTCAAAAGTTAAAGAAAAATTTAATATAGAATTAACACCTGAAATTGTTTATATAGGTGAAATGACAGAGGAAGAAAAAGAAAAATGGAAGATATTAAAAAAATAAATAAAAATTCAAGAATTGCAGTGCTTTGTGGCGGATTATCAAACGAAAGAGAAGTATCTCTTCGCTCTGGCAAAAATGTCTTTAAAGCTTTAATTGAACTTGGATATAAAGATGTTACTTTAGTTGATGTAGATAGAAATATTGCCTCTGTTTTAACAGAATTAAAAATCGAATATGCAATTAACGTTCTTCATGGAAGATACGGCGAAGATGGCTGTATTCAAGGCGTTTTAGAATTTTTAAACATTCCATATTCAGGTTGCAAAGTGAAAGCTAGTGCAATTTGTATGGATAAAATCATGACAAAAAGAGTACTTTCAACAGTTGGTGTTCCATTAATTAAATCAGTAAACGTTAACAAAGACAACTACAAAGATGAAGTTAAAAAATTAAATTATCCAATCATAATTAAACCTGCTTGCGAAGGTTCTTCAATTGGAATGACAAAAGTAAATTCTCAAAGCGAATTAGATAAAGCAATGGAAGAAGCTCTAAAATGTGATAGTGAAATTTTAATTGAAGAATACTTAGTTGGAGAATCAGCTACCGTTGGAGTATTAGAACGTGAAGTTGACGGTAAAATTGAAACATTTGCAACTCCAATTCTTGGTTTTAAAACAAAAACCGAATGGTACGACTACGAAGCAAAATACACAAAAGGTTTAACAGAGTTTATTTTACCTGCTAATTTTGATGAAAATTTAACTAAAAAAATTCAAGAATTAGCTATTTTGGCACATAAAACTTGTGCTTGCAGGGGCGTTTCTCGTGTTGACTTTTTGGTGCACAATAACATACCATATATATTAGAAATAAATACTAACCCTGGTATGACAGATACGTCTGATTTACCTGCTCAAGCTAATGAAATGGGCATAGATTACAATGAATTAGTTGAAATAATTTTAAAAACAGCACAAATGAATTAGAGGAAAAATTGGGTTTACTTTATCAAAAAAGAAGACTTAAAGTCAACAAAATAAAAAGACAAATCTCTGCAAATAGGGCTCTTTTGCAACGTTTCAGAGTGTTGTTATCTTTTTTGATGATATTAGGAATAACTTATTTTTGTTATTGGACCTTAAAACTTCCTCAATGGTACATAAATTCTGCAAGCCTTGCAAAGGCAAGCTCTGACGTTTTAAAAATTCAAGGAAATTCAATCACTCCTGATTATAAAATAATTAACATGGTGCGCCAAACGCAATTACCATATACTCAAATTTTCAGACTTGATACAACTGAATTAGAAAACAATATTTCTCAACTTCAACCAATTAAAAAAGTATACGTTAGAAGATATTGGTTCCCTGCAAGATTAGTTATAAACGTTGATGAAAGAACTCCAGCATTTTTATTAGCACCAAACCTAGAAACAGAGCCAAATTCCGCCCTAACAACAGACGGTGTTTTAATAGACAAAGATTATTTACCACTTAACCCTAATATTAAAACAAAAAAACTTTTAACTTATGGTGTAAAAGACGGCATTGACGAAGTTTGGGACAAAAAAAGAGTTGAAGAAATTTTAAAATTAACAAAAGCCCTTGAAGCATATTCCAACCAAGAAGTTAAATATATTGATTTAAGAAACCAAAAAGATGTTTATATTATGCTTGAAGAACATCTAATTCGCTTTGGGGAAATCAACGACACATCCCTGACTCGTGCTCGTTGGATTGCTTCAATTATTCCTGAAGCTAAAAAATATAACCAAAAAGTTAAATATATTGATTTAAGATGGGATGATTCACACTATCTTCGCCTTGAAGGAGCAAAAGAAACTCCAAAAGAAGTTAAACCTGAAAACAAAGAGGAAAAACCACAAGTAGCACAAGCTGCTAAAATTCCCGAAGAAACCCAAGCTGAAGAAGTAAAAACCGAAGAAAAACCACAAGCTCAAGAACAAGAAGTTAAAGAAGAAAACTAAGCTCATTTTCAATTTTTGCATTTTCTTCCATGTTGGTTGATTTCAATGCAGTTTTAAGTCTTTTTTTCTTTATGAAAACTTTTATGCATTCGCTATTTTTGCAAACATAAACACTTCTTCCAAGCTCTTTATTGTTTGGGTTTATTTTCAATGTGCCATTTTGCAATTTTGTAATTTTAATTAACTCACTTCTATCAATGAGCTTTTGGCACGCTTGGCACTTTCTTTTTATTTCTTTTTGCATAAATTATTTATTTTTGTCAGGTTTTACAACACTAAAAGATTTATTTTCGCTAATTTCAACCCTTGCTGATTTAATTCTTTCTTTAACATCTTCGTTCACACCATTTCCAGCAACTAGCCTGTCAACAAAAGAATTATTTAATTTAACAGCTTTAGGCAAAGCTCCAATTTCTTCTAAAACTTCTTTGATTTGAGAAAAATCATAAGAAAAAGTTTTCTTATGGTTATATGTTAAAATTTCACCTGTATTAGATTTAATTTCTTCTCCGCCTCTTTCAAAATAAATTTTAAAAATTGAGCGCAAATCTTGAATTTCAGACTGCATTGTATTAATTGCAGACTGAAGTCTTAAATATCTTTCAAAAAGATATTCAACATGTTCAATTTGAGATAATTGCCAATTATATTTTTGATAATACAAAGCCTTTAATTTTGGATAACATTTTGCTAGCGCCATAGCGTCTCCCATCGCTCTATGACGACGTTTATTTGACGCACCAAAAACACTAACAAGATTGTCTAACCCGCAAGATTCATACTGTGGATAAACTTCTTTGAACATCATTTGAGTATCAACGTAATTGTTTTCAAAAGGTTTATCAAAAAGTCTTTTTGAAGTACGGTTTAAAAATGAATAATCAAAAATTGCGTTATGCGCAACAACAGGAGCATCTCCAATAAATTCAAAAATTTTTGGGAAAATTTCTTCTTCGCTTGGCGCATCAGCTAAATCTTCTTCAGAAATTCCATGCACTGCTTGAGAAGATTTTCTTATATGTTGTTTTGCATTGATTAAAGTTTCAAATTTTTCTTTAACTTTGCCGTTAACAAGCTTTACTCCAGCAAATTCAATAATTTTTTCTCTTGTGTAATCTAATCCTGTTGTTTCAACATCAATTACAACTTCAACTTCTTTAATTTTAGGCTCTCTTGGCATCTATTTCATTTTCCCTTCAAGAAAATTTTATCATAAAATTACTTTTTAATAAATTGGTTAAGTTTTTCTACATTATCACTAACGTTTTTAATTTTTTCGCTCATTTCATTTTGTTTTGTTTTTATTAAATCAAATTTTTGCGAAACATTTCCCTCTATCGAATCAATTTCATTTCCTGCATTTTTAATTTTGTCATCTTTAAGAGATTTTATGCCAACAAGAAATTTTTCAACACTTTTTTGATTAACGTTTTTCACATATTTTTCAATCATTTCAACGACTTCAACAAGCCCAATTGCTTCATGAACCACATCGTTTAATCTTATTGTTTCACCTGTCAAAATTCCAACTTCACATTCAGAATCAGGAGGCATAAGTTCAATAGATTTTGAACCACCCAACCCATAAAATTCAACTCTGGCCAATGTCCCATTTGGAATTAAAACATTTTTTTGAGTAACAATTATTTGCACATTAACATGTTTATCTTTTGATTTTAATTTTCTAACATAGCCAATGTTTATTCCCATAAAACGAACAGGCGAGCCTTTTGTAATACCATCAATATCTTTAAATTGAATAACATATACATTTGGTTCAACAAAGAATTTTTTATATGCAAAAACGCCAACACCGCTAATAATAGCTAACAAAATTACCCAAATTAAAATTTCTATTACTATTGGCTTTTTCATAAAATAATTATACATTAAAATGAACAATCCTGAACTTTTAACGTTCTATTTAATATATTTAAATGGTGCAATATTGATGTTATAGTTTAAAATAGAGTTGAGGTAACTTTATTGAGTAAAAATAATAAAAAATTTATTGCCATTGTTGCTTTTTTGATGTTTTTTGGTGTTTGCCAAAACTCTTGGGCTATTGAAGAAAATCAACCTCAAGAAAACAAAAAACCAAAATTCTCTTGGTTTAAAAAGAAAACAAATACAACAACTACAACAAAAAAGAAAAAAACAAGAGTTGAAGAAATTAAACTCCCTGCTGTTAGCGAAGGTAAACCTAAAATACCTTTTAATCAACTAAGCATTATGACAATAGACGATTGCGTAGACTATGCAATTAGCCATAATCCAAATTTATCTGTTTCCGCTGAGCGAATTAAAGCAGCAAAATCAGGCATTGGTCAAGCTCGCTCTAGCTATGCTCCAAGATTAACGGGCAGAGTTAGTTATAATCACAACGACACCAAGGCAACAAACCTTCACACAAATCAAGACAGCGCAGGTTTTAACGTTGGAATATCAGAAATGATATGGGATTTTGGCAAAACCACTGCTAAAATCAATATGGCAAAATTTGACACAGAATCAGCCACCTATGATTACGATTATGATGTTTTAAACATTGTTTATAATGTAAGAATTAATTATTTTAAAGTTTTAGCAGCATTAGCTCATCTTGATATTTACGAACAAAATGTCAGAATACAAACCCTAAACCAAGAACGCACACAAGCAATGTTTGACGAAGGTTTAAAATCTAAAATTGACGTAGTTAACGCACAAGTTAATTTATCCGACGCAAACATACAACTTGTTGAGGGACAAAATAAATTAGAAACCGCAATAATTGCTCTTAAAAATTCAATGTTTTTCCAAGAAGATATACCTTTTATAGTTAAAAATACTGAAAACTTCAGCTTCCTGAAAGCAGACTATAAGAAAAAAATTGAAAGTTTAACAA
>JAZUSV010000077.1:0-11076 GCA_045606885.1 Candidatus Gastranaerophilales bacterium
TAAAGCACCAGCTGTAGCAACTTCAGCTAAAGAATTAGGAATTAAGTAGTTTCTAGCGTATCCGTCTTTAACGTTAACTAAATCGCCTACTTCACCTATATTTTGTACATCTTTTTTTAATATAACCTGCATTGGTTTTCTCCTTATGTTATTGTGATGAGCTAATTTTAATCATATTTAAAACATAACTAAATTTCAAGCCATGCTAAATTTACTGATTATTTGCTCTTTTTTGATTTCTTTTCTTCTTTTACTTCTTCTTGAAAAGGATTATTTTCATCTTCGCAAGAGGTTTCTGTTTCTTCAGATATTTCTTCTTCAGATTCTTCTTCATTTTCCTCTTCAGTTGTTTGTGTTTCTTCTTTGTCAGTTAATTGTTCTGCTAATTCTTGAACTTTTTCTTTAACAAGCTCTTGAATTTCGCCAACAATTTCTTGTGTTTTTTCTATTTTTTGCTTTTCTTGAGCATTAAGTGCTTCGTCAATTTCTTCATCAGTTTTTGTTCTTATAACAGGAATGCTAAGATTTAAAATTGTAGCACTTTCAGTTGCGTCTATACTTAATTCAAAAGAATCTTCTTCAATTTCTAAATATTTTGAAATTGATTCAATTAAGTCATCTTTCAACATTTGCATAGCACGTTCTGAAAAACCAACTCTATCCTGCATTAAGACTGTTCTTAAACGACTTTTTGCCGTTACTTTTGTATCGTCTGAGCTTTGTGTTGTGAAAAAACTCAAAACTCTATCGTATAAATCCGAAAAAATATCCTTCATTTCTTAGCCCTGCGCTTTCTTTGAAAAGAATTTCTTAATTTTATCTATCAATGTTGTAGGTTCATCAATATCCAACAGTGGAATATCTTCGCCTGTTATTCTTTTTGCTACGTTAATATAAGCCATACCTGCCAATGATTTTTCATCATTTACAACAGGTTCACCCTTATTTGTTGAAGTAATAATATTTGTATCTTCTGGAATTACACCAATCAAATCACAAGATAAAATTTCAACAACATCGTCAACGCCCATCATATCGTTTGATTTAACCAATTTTGGACGAACACGATTCACCAATAAACGATATTTTTCAACGCCTTCTTTTGATTCCAAAAGACCAATTATTCTGTCAGCATCACGAATTGCACTCATTTCAGGAGTTGTTACAACAATCGCTTCATTAGCGCCAGCCACAGCATTTTGGAAACCTTGCTCGATACCTGCAGGGCAATCAACTAAAACATAGTCAAAATCTTCTTTTAATTTTTCGCAAATATCTTTTAATTGGTCAGCATCAACTGCTGATTTATCTCGTGTTTGAGCTGCTGCCAACAAACAAAGATTAGGGTTTTTCTTGTCTTTAACTAATGCTTGTTTCAATTTGCAACGTTCTTCAACAACGTCAACAATTGTATATACAATTCTATTTTCTAAACCTAATAATAAGTCTAAATTTCTTAATCCGATATCTGTGTCAATTAATACAACTTTGTGACCCAAATGAGCTAAAGCTGTACCGATGTTAGCTGATGTTGTAGTTTTACCAACACCGCCCTTTCCAGATGTAATAACAATAACAGAACCTGCCATTTATTTTGCTCCTTTAGTTTTGATTAATCTTAAACAACATAATTTCCCCATCGATAACTCTTGCTTCCTCTGGGGTGAAAACCGATGATCTGATGATGTATGGAATATTTGTGCCATCAGGACGTCTTGAATAGCAGTTACCAATTCTTAATTGAACTGCATTCATTTTTAACGCTCTTACTCTAGCATTAATATTTCCTTTGCATCCTGCGTGGGCAATACCTGATAAAACACCCCAAACAGTGATATCACCAAGTGCGTGGATTTCGCTTCCTGGGTGACAATCACCGATAATCACAACATTTCCATTACTCTCTAGGACTTGTCCTGAGCGAAGTGTTTGATTAATATATGTTGTATTTTTGGTATCTGAAACTACAGGGTCAGAGGTTGGCGTTTCATAAAAATCAACTTCTTCCCATTGATCTGCTTGGAATTGATTTTCATCATAAGCTTTTTTATAAACACCGATTGAGTTTTTTTCTGCGTTTTCAAATTCTTTATTTTCAACCATTACAGGTGAACTTACGGGTTGAAATTCTGAGTTAGGAGAAGTGATTTGAGAATAATCATTGACTGAAGAAATAATTTCCTCGCTACGCACATATTGACTTGAAACTTGTTGTTCAATTGTTTCAAAATCACTTCTTGGATTAATTCCTACACTTCTTAAATCAGAATTTATATTAATTTTTTCTTCTTGTTCTTTAATTGCATCCAAATCAGCTTCAAAATGAAGACCGTTAACATCTTTTAAAGCAATGTCTGGTTTTGCTTCAACTTCCATTGTAAAAGGCTTAAAATCAGAAGCTTCTTCGGTGTCGTATTTTTCTTCAACCCTTTTTTCAATTGGTTTTTGAACATAAACGTTCATATTTTCTGCAACTCTAGCAGTATCAATGTTAACAGTTTCAACTGTATCTAAAATACAACCATAACTTGTAATTAACGATTGAATACTTAACATTTGAGATTGATTTAAATAACTATCATTTAATTTTAGAACAATCTTTTTGCCTGAATGGTTAAGGGTTTCTAAGGCCAAAGAAAGACTGTTAATAATTTCACCGGTTGATGTGCAAGACGCCATGTCTACAACAAAATACTCATTGTCATACATAAAATAAATTTACCTTAAAAAATCTAATATTCTTTCAACTAGACTAACTTAAACATTTTATAACTACAATTATTTATAAAGGAATGTAAAAATTTATTTATGTAAAATTTTAAATATTTTACAAGTGTAAAAAATACAATTGTAAAGCATTTTGGCAATTAAAAAGCCTTATTGAAATCAATAAGGCTGTTGTTTGTTGTTTATGCTTCGAGATTGTGTTGTTAGGTGTTGATAATGCTTTTTACACTACTGTGTTAATTTTGTTTTCTGTGTTTAACCCTTTTTCGATACTGATTTGTCTTTTTAAGAATGTTTCATAAAATAATGGAGATTGTTTGATTGTTCCTAAAAAATCAGTTACGAAACTTCCTTCTCTTTTTGAGCTTGTATTGTTGATTACATCAGCTCCGTAGTTAGATTGAACACCAGCTTTAAAGCTTATTTTCTTATTATTAATTGTACTTTGTACATTTTTTATTGAACTTACTGTTAACATTTTGGTTTTCTCACCTCTTTGTTTTTTTAGTTTTTAGTGTTTGTGTAACACTTAATCTTTATGTTTTTATTATGCACCTAAAAATTACATTTGTCAACCCCTATTTTTAAAATATTTATTTCAGGCTATTTGTGCATTTTGGACACTTTATTAAATAAATATTGAATAACTGTCATATTTACACTTATTGTTATTTTGAAAAATTTAATATTACCCTCATGTGTAATTGTTTTAGTTGAATGTATATATTTATATATAAGTAATCTTTTTCATACTTCCAGCTATTCTTAATTCCAGACAGTTTTCGGGCTAACGCCCCATTTTTTTATGCGTAAGCAATACGAAGTCGGTGCTAAATCGGCAATCTGATGAAGATTGGCGATAGCACTACGCAAGCGACGTAGAAATCTTTGATTTCACAGGAGCAATACGAAGTCGGTGCGATAACGAGCTTTCGATGAGAAAGCGAGTGCGCACTACGCAGGCGACGTAGAAATCTTTGATTTCACAGGAGCAATGCGAAGCCGGTGCTAAACTAATAGACTGCCACGGTGGCAAGCCACCTCGCAGTGACGAGTTGTGACATGTAATTTTTAATCCGTCATTGCGAACGCTAGCATGGCAATCCAGCTCAACGCAATCTTATTTACGCTTCACACACGGCTTGCGCATTTTGCTCCTGTGGAGTTTGCTTTTGCAAACTCTTACGTCGCTATCGTACGGTTCTCGCTCAATAAGATTGCTCAACGCAATCTTATTTACGCTTCACACACGGCTTGCGCATAAAAAAAGGGTCGATATAATCGACCCACTGTATTGCCATCACCAGTTAGATATTTTTTGCCTATTATACTAAGCTCAAAGCAATTGAAGGTGCTTGGTTAGCTTGAGCTAATAATGATGTTGATACTTGTTGAAGTATCTGATTTTGAGTGAATGCTGAAGCTTCTTCAGCAACGTCAGTATCTGTAATAATTGATTTAGCACTTGATAAGTTAGTTTCTTGAGTTGTTAAAGTTGCTAAAGCTGAATCTAAACGGTTTTGAGCTGAACCAATTTGAGATTTTCTAGCTGTTAAATTATCAATTGCAGCGTCAAGTTTGCCTAGTGCATCGTCATAATCAACGCCGTCGGCAGCTAAATCTAAAGCAGGTTCAGCTTCTTGTGTAACTTGTCTATAGCTTTCTACGCCCTCATCTGGCATTTCGTATGCTTCTAAACCTAGATCATCCAAATCATCAGTTACTACTTCTTTTAAATAAACATCACCTGCAACTTCTTTTCCATCTGCATCAGTGTATGTTTTAAAATGAGCCACTGTATCTTTTGTTTCCTCATTTGCTAAAAGTTGTTCATATTCATATTTGCTGATTTCCACGTATGAATTATCTGTTTCTGCAGGCTCTGGAGCAGCTGTAAGTTTGTTACCATCGTCTGTATCAACTTCTTCAGCTTTTTCTGTAAATCCTGTAATATCATGGAATTTTATGCTTTGGAAAATTCCAGCACTTGCTTCAATGATGTTGTCTACTGATGCATTTGCACCAACTTGGAAGAAAACGCCATCTTTTTGTAGTTCTTCGTTAGCAAACAATTCTAATTGAGAATATTTAGAAGAGTTTGAAATACGGTCAATTTCAGCAATACGTTCAGCAACTTCGTCTTGCATTGCTTGAATTTCTTCTTTTGAATAAGTGCCGTTTTTAGCTTGTAAAGTTAGGTCACGAATTCTTGATACGTTGTCTAAAACTACGTCAATGTTACCTTCAGCAGTTGATAACATAGCGTTACCATTTTGAACGTTGTTTTGGGCAATTTTGTTTCCGTTCAATTGAACAATCATACGTGATGAAATAACTGAACCAGCTGCGTCATCTTTTGCAGATAAAATCTTCAAACCTGAAGACATTCTTTGCATAGATTGAGACATTTTGTTTGTTGAATTTGTTAATAATGTTTGGATTTTCAATGAATCCACATTTGTGTTAATTACTACTGCCATGACAATACTCCTTTACTTATTTAACGCTTATCCGTAAGCGCATTCTATCAATCTACTTTGGTGATTAAATTAAACTATGGCAACTATTAATTTAACCAAGAGATAAACTCTATCCCTTACATTGATATGTTAATAGTTTTTGAATTGTTAAAGAATTATAAAAAAGTCGAAAGTTTCTATAACCAAAGTATAGTTTTTATGTTAAAATTTTTTCTAAGAAAGAGAAGGTTATGGCAACAAAAACGGCAAGCCCAATAAAACACGTGCCTCCACACAATTTAGAAGCAGAGGCAGCAGTTTTAGGTTCTATTTTAATTAATTCGGATAGTATGAATAAAGTTGTTGAAATTCTTGAAACACAACACTTTTATTCTCCAAAAAACAAATTAATATACGAAGCAATTTTCACTTTATACAACCAAAACAAGCCCTATGACGGCTTATCGTTGGCTGAATATTTTAAATCAAGAAACAAATTAGACGACATTGGCGGAATTGAATACCTTGGAGAACTTGGGCTCGACACGGTTTTATCTTCAAATGTTGAATTTTATGCAGAAATTATCAAAGAAAATGCACTTAAAAGAAAATTAATTAATGCAGGCTCTATAATTATTGAAGAAGTTTTCAAAAACCCAGACGCAAATGTATCTTTGGAAATTGCCGAAAAAACTATTTTTGAAATAGCTCAACAAAAATCATCTCAAGATGTTCAATTAATTACAAATTTATTAATGGAAACAGTTGAACAACTTGAATTCAGATATAACAACAAAGGTTCATACACAGGTGTTCCAAGCGGATATTATGATTTAGACGCAATGTTAGCAGGATTTCAACGTTCAGACATGATTATTCTAGCAGCACGTCCATCTATGGGTAAAACTGCGTTTGCGCTTAATATCGCTCAAAATGTCGGAATTGAACAAAAAATTCCTGTTTTAATATTTTCACTTGAAATGTCTGCTGCGCAATTAACTCAACGTATTTTATGTTCTGAGGCTGAAATTGATGCTCAAAGAGCAAGAACAGGCGAACTAAACGCATCAGAATGGGAAAAAATTGCAGACGTTATGAATAAGCTTCACGAAGCGCCAATATTAATTGACGATTCGTCTGGTGTTACCTTGTCTGACATCAGAGCAAAAGCAAGAAGAGTTAAAACAAAATATCCTGACTTAGGAATGATTATTATTGACTATTTACAATTAATTGAAGATAAATCAATTATGGATAGAAACCAAGCAATTTCGGGCATTTCACGTGGTTTAAAATCATTAGCTCGTGAGTTGAATGTCCCAATTATTGCTCTATCTCAATTATCTCGTAAAGTCGAAGATAGAACCGATAAACGACCAATGCTTTCAGACTTGAGAGAATCTGGCGCAATCGAGCAAGACGCTGACGTTGTAATGTTTGTACATAGGGAAGAATATTACGACAAAGAAAATCCTGAATTGAAAAATAAAGCTTCAGTCATTATTGCAAAACAACGTAACGGTCCTGTTGGGTCTGTTGATTTACTTTTCTTTGGTTCAACCACTAAATTTAAAAACAAAATGAAACCTGTAATAGAAGCGTGAGTCAAGTGAGTTTAGCCAAACTTGGCTTAACGAACGAAGACGAGCGCAGAGGTGTGTGAAGCTCGTGACGGCAAAGCGTTGAGCTTTGGCGAACAGAGCGAATACCGTACCAAACGTGTCAAAAAAAGAGCCTTTCGGCTCTTTTTTATTAATTTAGACCGGCGTAAACGGGATTTGTTGCAATCAAATGTCTTACACCTTGAACGCCACCTTTTGCTCTGATTTTAGCGATTAAATTTTCACGTTTTACAAGAGGTTCATTTCTTAGTGCAAGAGTTTTATCTCTTCTTGTGAATTCAGTCCAAGCTTGTGTTTCTGAAATCCAAGCTCTTAGCTCTTCAGCTTTTGTATTTGTAAATGTATGATGTTGTGCTTCGTGTGCAATTAAGCAAGCAATACATTCAGGGCTTGCGCCTCTGTGTTCAGCTGAAATATAAATAACTAAACCGCCTGATTTTGTTTTTGCTGTAAGTGCTTCTGTTTCTTCATAACCAAAAATGGCTAAATCACGAAACATAACTCTAATTGGTTTTCTTGTAGCATTATTACCGTTTAAAATAGAAATAATATCACGTCTGTTTATTCCTTCAAGAGCAGTTAGTGCGGAAATGATTTTAGCATTTGTAGAAATTTTTGAAGCGTCCAAAGCTTGTGCTGTTTGTACATTGAAAAGTAAACTAAACACTAAACTCAATACTATTAATAAATTTTTCATTCTCACACCGTATCTTTTTTATTATTGTCCCTTTTGTAACTCTTTAGGTAACGACATTTTTAAATTAAAACTTTAAGCTTTAAAGTTATTTTTTTACAAAAGTTAATATTAGCCAAATTTTTTAAATAGCTATAGAATGTCAAAGCTTATCATACCAACTAAAATCGTCGTTATGATTAAATATGCAAAATTTAATATTATATATTCTATAATTTACGCTATATTAATATATTCAATTTTTATTCCTTTAAGCAGTTATTGCTCAGAACCCGTCCAATCAATCACAATAACAAAAGAAGATATTTTAAACGCAAAACCAACAACACCCTATGAAGTTAATTTTTCACAAAAAGAGCTAAAAGAAATTGAAATAATGGAGCGTAGACACTTTAGAAAAATATACCCAGAATTTAGCGACAAAGAAAGAATAAAAAACCTTGAATATGAGCTTTTAGGAAGAACTTGGCAATATTTGCCGCAAGATGAAAGAATGAAAACCTTAAAACTAGCATCCTCAAACACAATGTTAATAGGCACATCGCTGCCACCATCGGTTTCATCTAAAAGGTTAACAAAAAGAATAAAAAACGACACAATTCAATTAAGACAAAGAGATGATGTCGGATTAATTGACGGTTTTTTAAGACTTTTAAGCCCTGAAAAATATGAAATATACAGAAAAAGTGCAGATAGACTTTATTATAAATACGATTACTAATCTATACCCCTTGCATGTAAATATTTCTCATTGTAAGATTATTGTATAGGAGATAATTATGAGTCAAATTACTAAAACAGCTTGGGATTTAAACGAAAAAGCCCCAAACAGATACCAATTAGTATATGAGTTAATCGAATTAGCTAAGAAATTAGTTGATGAATCTCAAATGAAAAAACCAAGAGATGACTTTGGTTTTGATGTTGATATTCAATTTGATTCTAATGTTAAAAAAGAAAAACCTGTTCAACACGCTATTATGGTTAAAGCGTCTGAATCAGATGACGACGGCTTAGTTGGCTAATATTACTTAAACATTAGAACTTCATGGAAAAAATCAAAGAAACTCTTGATTATATAAATTTAAAAATAAACAACCTAAACGTTGATGTCGCTATTATTTTAGGCTCAGGGTTAGGTTGTTTTTGTGACAATTTAGAAGGAATTCGCATAAAATATTCTGAAATTCCACATTTTGGCTCTTCTGATGTTAAAGGACACAAAGGCGAATTATTGTTTTGCGAAATCGAAGGCAAGTCTGCAGTGATTATGCAAGGAAGATTTCACTATTACGAAGGAAATTCTCTTGCAGTTGCAACATATCCAATTAAAATATTTAAAAAATTAGGAGCAAAAACTCTTTTTATAACAAATGCAGCTGGAGCAACCCACAAAGGACTTAATGTTGGCGATATTATGTTAATGAATGACCATATTAATTTCATGGGTTCAAATCCTTTAATTGGAAAAAATGACGAAACTTTAGGCGAAAGATTTCCTGATATGAGCAATTGCTACACAAAAAAATTGCAAGACTTAGCAAAAAATTGCGCAAAAGAATTAGAAATTGATTTAAAAGAAGGAGTTTATCTAGCAACAACAGGTCCAAGCTATGAAACAGCAGCAGAAATTCGTGCTTTTAAAGTTCTTGGAGCAGATGTTGTTGGGATGTCATCAGTTCCTGAAGCTATCGTTTCAAACTATTTAAAAATGGAAACTATAGGCTTTAGCACAGTTACAAATTATGCTACAGGAGTAAGCGAAAATAAACTAAATCATCAGGAAGTTATAGATATTGGAAAGATTACGGGCGAAAAATTAAGCAAATTAATTAAATCAATTGTTTCAAAATTGAATTAATTTTTCCTAAAAGTGTTTAAAATACATTATTTCAAACTGTTGCAAAAGCAACAAAAAGTGAAACCATAATAAAATTTTGGGCATTATAATAATAGATAAAGGAATAAAAAGGCAACAAGGAAATGAGCGAAGTACAATTTCATACCGACATTGAAAAGTTAATAGAAATCCTGCCCATAAGGATTAAAAGAAATATCCAAGATGGTTTATTGGATGATGCTATTGAAATTGTATTAGATATCGGAAGAATTCCAGAAATTCGCCTTGGTAACGGAAAAATTTTATCTTTAGGTAACGACAACATCACAAGAGAAGACTTAGACTATATCACAAAACAATTGCCTGAATTTACTTCAGATAACCGTTCAGGTATAGCAGGAACACTGCACAGAATTAGTGCAATTAGAAATCGTCAAGGAAAAATTGTTGGTTTAACTTGCCGTATCGGAAGAGTTATCACAGGCACAATTGAATGCATTAGAGATTTTGTTGTACAAAACAAATCAATACTTTTCTTGGGTCGTCCAGGGGTTGGTAAAACTACAAAATTAAGAGAAATTACTCGCCTAATGGCAGACGAACTTGGAAAACGTGTTGTTGTTGTAGATACTTCAAACGAAATTGCGGGCGACGGTGATGTAGCGCATCCAGCTATTGGAAAAGCAAGAAGAATGCAAGTTTCTCAACCAGAATTTCAAAAAGACATTATGATTGAAGCGGTTGAAAACCATACACCTGAAGTTATTGTAGTTGATGAAATCGGTACAGAATTAGAAGCGCAAGCAGCAAGAACCATTGCTGAACGTGGTGTAATGTTAATTGCAACAGCACACGGTAACACTTTGGATAATTTAATCAAAAACCCAACACTGTCAGATTTAATTGGCGGAGTTGACACAGTTACCCTTGGCGATGACGAAGCGAAACACAGGGGCTGTCAAAAAACTGTTCTTGAACGTCAAAAACAACCAACTTTTGAAATTGTAATTGAAATTATAGACAGAAACACTCTTGCAATATATAAAGATAGTGCAACTGCGGTTGATTACATTTTAAGAAGTTGGCCAATTCAGCCTGAAATCAGAAAAGTTGACGGAAATTACAAAGAAAAAAAGCCTGAAACCAATATTTTAAAAGAAGTTGAAAAATTAGAAAACAAGGTTCAAGAAGCAAGCAAATCCTCTTTAAGTTTCAACTTTAATCGTCAAGCATATATTAAAGAAAACAAAAAACACAAAAAAATATACATTTATGCTGTTTCTCGCTCAATTGTAGATAAATTAATTGAAAGACTAGACATTGACGCAACAATAGTCAGAAATGTTGAAGAAGCAGACTTTGTTATAGCACACAAAAACTTTGCAAAAGGCGGAACAAAAATTCTTTCAATTGCAAATGAATATAGATTGCCTGTTTTCTTTGTCAGAACAAACTCAATGAGTCAAATACAAAGAGTTTTAAAAGAAGCCTTGAATTTAACACAGGAAAACCAAGAAACACAATGTTTAAGAAATTACAAAGATTCAACAGAATTGGCACTTGACGAAACAACGGCAGCAATAGCCAAACTTCAAGAAGGTTCTGAAGTTGTGGAATTACAACCACAAGAACAACAAGTAAGAAAATTACAACATGAACTAGTTGAAGCTCATGGGTTCAAATCAACAAGTGTTGGCGAAGGAAAAAATCGTCACCTTAAAATCTTCAAAGATG
>JAZUSV010000078.1:0-2969 GCA_045606885.1 Candidatus Gastranaerophilales bacterium
ATTTTGATATCTTTTATTTTGTTGGTTTTAATTATAATGTTTTGTTGCTTGTTGTTTGCAAAGTTTTTTATTTGCTCGCAACAATTAGAAATTTCTTGAATAATGTTTATATTTTCAAGCTTTAATTTTGGTTTTTCATTTTCATATTTAGTTAAGAAAATTGAATTTGTAATTATTTCTAAAAGAAAATTGTTCGATGCTTGAATTTCAGTTAAAATTTCTTTTTGTTCTTTTGAAATATTTCCAAAAGTATTGTTTAAAATCAAATTAAGGCTTTGTTTTTGTGCAAGAAGCGGAGTTTTAATATCGTGGTTTAAAATTGCGTGATATTTGTTTCTTTCGTTTTGAAGAAAGATTTTTTGTTTATTTTTTATTTTTTTAATTTTTTCTTTGTATTTTTTTAAAAAATGTTTTTTAAAAAACATATCCCACCTAAAACATATTGGCTCTTACTGCTTTGACTGCAGCTTGAACCCTGTCTGTTACATGCATTTTTGTTAGAATGTTTCCAACGTGTGCTTTTGCTGTATTTGTTGAAACAATTATTTCTTGGGCGATTTGTGAATTAGTTTTTCCGTCAATTAAAAGTTTTAATACTTCTAATTCTCTTGCGGTTAAATTATTTTTTAAATTTTTATCTTCATATAAATTTTCTAAATCGTTAACATTTGGTGTAGGAACAAGCGAAAAACCAAGCTTAGCAGTTTCTAAATTCATCCAAAATTCACCTTTAGCAACCATTTCAATTATATGTTTTAAATTTATAGAATTATCGTTTTTTAACACATATCCGCATGCGCCACAAGCAAGAGAAGCTAGTATTCTTTGTTCATTTTTGTATGATGTAAATATTATTACTTTTGTTTTTGGATATCTTTCCTTGATTAGTTTTGTTGCTTCAATTCCGTTCATTTGGGGAAGTTCTATATCCATTAGAATAATGTCTGCAGGATGTTTTTCCATTTTTTCTAAACAATCTTCGGCACAATTAAAATCTTCTAATAATTTTATTTTTTTATCTGAAGAAAAATATCTTCGATGAGCTATTCTTGTTAATAAATAATCATCAACAACATATAATGTAGTTGGGTTCATACTAGCTTATTCCTACTTATCCACAAGGTTATGATATATAAGAGCAGAACCTTTGTATATTACCCACCTAGCTAATTGTTGGCAATTTTTTGATTTTTTCTATTATTTCTTTTAGCTCACCTGTTTTATTCAACAAAGAATATAGTTTGATTTTTTGTGAATACAGCGAATAGTCTTTTGGAAATTTTTTAATTGCTTTGTCTATGACTTTAATTGAAGTTTCATAGTTCTCTTGTTCAAAATATATATCAGACAAGTCAATGTAGTTCTGGATTGTGGCAGGTTTAGTTTTTTTAATTTCTTCTAAGAGTTCTGTTGCTTTTGTTTCACTTCCTTGTTTTTTATATAAAACATATAAATTATATTTATACATTATCCGACTTTTGTCAAGTGAAAGTTTTTTATTTAAGTACATTTGAGCGTTTATTAAGTCGCCTGTTTTAAGATAATTTTTAATTAAATAATCTTGAGCTTCATGAACAATTTTTTCGTTCGTAGGTTGTTTAAGAGCGTTTTTCAAATCTTTAATAGATTCGTCGTAATCTTTTAGAAGATAATTAATTTTTCCTCTGAATATGAAATATTGTCCATTTTTTGTTTTTTCAATTGCTTGGGTTAAATAGTCATACGCATCTTTATAATTTCCATTTTTTTCGCAAATTTTGGCTAAAAGATAAAAACCCTCGCTTGAATCAGGATTAATAGAAATAAATTTTCTTATTGTATTAAGAGCAAGCTCTATTTCTCCTGTTTCACATAGAGAATAAATATATCCAAAATAGCCTTCGTACAATGAGTCATTTACATTAACGAGAATTTCAAAATATTTTTTTGCGTTATGATATTCTTCTTTTTTTAGATAATAATTTCCTAAAGCCAAAAGCACTTGTGCGTGGTTTGGATTTACTTTGAAGGCGTTTAATAATGTGTTTTCAAGTCTTTCATCGTTTTTTATATCGTATAATTTTGCTTGATATAAAATTGCTTGGATATTGTTTCCGTTTTCCATCAAAATTTGGTCAATTAAATTTTGAGCAAGGACAAATTCATTGTTTTTTATGTATAAATCTACAAGCATGTTTGAAACATCTAAATTATTTGGATTGATTTCTAAATATTTTCGACAATAGCGTATTGCACTTGTTGTGTCTGGAGAAAAATATGCTTCAAGAGCAAAAATTTCATACATTTCTAACGTCATTTCAGGTAGCTTTGTGACATTTAAGCTTTTTGCTAAGTTTGTTTTAATTAATTTATTGTTGAAAATAATTGCCTTATTAATATATTCAACTGCTTTGTCGTTTTCTCCGTTAATTTGAGCAATTTTTGCTTTGATAAAATATGCACTTGGCGATTTTGGATTGATTTTAAGCATCATATCGGCATAAAAATCCGCATCTTTTAAATTTCCTGTTTCAAAATATGCTGCTGCCATATCAAAGTAGTCTTCAAGGTTGGATGAAGAATCGTAGTTGAAATTTAATTTTTCAATATTTTTTTCTTTGATTGTTAGCTCGTGTGCTTTTTTAAAGTTTTCGTTAGCGTTTTTGTTATCTTTTAATCCCCAATATGTTTTAGCTAGCCAATAATATCCTTCTTCGTCGTTAGGATTACTTTTTATGTAGTTTATTAAATAATCACGTGCGTTTTTGAAATTGTTTTTTCGATATTCCTGAATGCCATAATTGATATCCCACAATAAACTTGCGTTTGCTGTGTTTATTGTGAAAAATAAAAAGAAAAATATTGTAATTATTTTTTTTATTTTTTTGTTCATAAAATTTCGTCTATAGCTTTTTTAACTTGTGAAAAAACTTCTTCTATAGATTTGTTTGCGTCTATTATTTTTATTCTATCCGGATATTTTTTTGCTA
>JAZUSV010000079.1:0-1716 GCA_045606885.1 Candidatus Gastranaerophilales bacterium
AGTCATTAAAGTAACTGCTTGTTCATTTTGCTTTTCTTTATCTGCTTCATCAATATCAGATACCAAAGCTACTTGAGATAAGAAATTACCTAATGGACCCATATCATCTTCGGCATCTAAAGATAAATCATCCTCTTCAAATTCTTTAACAACATTCACAAATTCTTGTAGGTTTTCTAAACGAGATTGATTTTCAATATTGTCATCTTGTCTTAAAGAAGGGCTATAGCCTGTTACTTCAAGTACATAAGTTACATATTCAGATAACGAATAATCGTTTTGTCTAGCAGTTATTTCTTCAATAGTTGCGTAAAAATTTTGAAGCTTTGCTTTCGTACCTGCATTAATTTCTTCAATTTCTTCCAAATGTTTTAGCGCTTGATAAATACTTGTTTCTCTTTCATCTGCCCAAGTGGCTAATTTTTGTATTGTAGTATCGCCTAGCCCTCTTTTTGGCTCGTTTATAATACGTTTCAGCGCTTGAGAATCATTATGATTATAAATTAGTTTTAAATATGCAATTATATCTTTAATTTCTTTTCTATCATAGAATTTTAAACCACCAACGATTCGATATGGAATAGAATAACTCATCAGAGCTTCTTCAATTGAACGAGATTGGGAATTTGTACGATATAAAATTGCAATATCATCTTTTTTAACTCTTAAATTTTCAATTTTTTTAGCTATATATCTGCTTTCACCAAAATCATCTTGTGCTTCATAAAGGCTAATTTTTTCACCTTCGCCTTTATTTGAATAAAGATTTTTTTCTAAACGCTCTTCATTATTTTTAATTACTTCATTAGCTGCTTCAAGAATTGTACCTGTTGAACGATAATTTTGTTCTAGTTTAATTAATTTTGTATTTTCATAATCTTTTTGAAAATTCAAAATAATTTTAAAATCTGCTCCACGCCAAGAATAAATTGATTGGTCAACATCGCCCACAGCGCACAAAGAACCTGTTTTATCTTTAGAATTATCAGAAGGATAAAGATAATTAATTAAATCATATTGAGCTTTATTTGTATCTTGAAACTCATCAACTAAAATATGTTGAAAACGAGTTGCGTATTTTTTTCTAACTTCTTCATTTTCTTTTAAAAGATTAACTGCCAACATCAGCATATCATCAAAATCAAGCGCATTATTTAAAGCTAATTGACGTTCATATTCATAATAAATTTCAGAAACTTTTTGAGTATAATAATCACGAGCGAGGGTTGCATATTGATAAGCATCTTGCATTTTGTTTTTTGCGTTAGATATTGTTGCTCTTACTGATTTAATTTCAAAAGATTTTTCATCAATATTTAATTTTTTAAGAGCATTTTTAATTATTGTTTTTGTGTCAGTGTCATCATAGATAACGTAATTATTATCCCATTTTCGACCATCTTTAGTTTTATAATTTTCTAAATCACGTCTTAAAATTCTTCCGCAAATATTGTGAAATGTTCCAACCCACATTCTTTTAACAACTTCTTCACCTAAATAATTAGATAAACGAGCTTGCATTTCTTTTGCGGCTTTATTTGTAAAAGTCACTGCTAATATATCATTTGGAGATACGCCTGATTTTACAAGATTAGCTATTCTTGAAGTTAAAACTTTGGTTTTTCCAGAACCAGCACCTGCCAAAACTAAAATTGAACCATTGCGCTCCAAAACAGCTTCTTTTTGTTGTTCGTTTAAACCTTGCAAAAACGGCAT
>JAZUSV010000080.1:0-2287 GCA_045606885.1 Candidatus Gastranaerophilales bacterium
TGGCCTCCGACTTCATCGTGGATTAAGACAATTTCAGGATTATCACAAGCAAAAATACCGTTATAAACGCTTTTTTGGCGAGTAGCACCAGAAGGTGCAAATTTAATTTTATTTGAATATAGTCTTGAATTTAAAATATGAGTTTTAATATCTTCCTTGCAAGGAATAACTATCTCATCAACCAAATCAACAAACTTTGAAACAGTTGTTTCTATTACAGTTAAATCATCAATTTTTTCTAATAATTTATTTGAGCCAAATCTGGTTGAAGAACCGCCCGAAGTAATTATTGCACTAATTTTAACGTTACTCAAAATGGTTATAGCTCCTATATTCTATTTTTTTATTATCAACAAAAACTCCGCTTCCTTCAAGACATTTTCCAACTTTAACCAATCCGTCTATTTTAGCAAAATCTTCCTGCGCCAAACAAACAACCAAAGAATAATCTTCTCCACCAAACAAAACAAAATCCGAATTTTTGGTTTTTTTTGGAATTTTGTCGTATTCTATTTCAATTTTTACGTTGCTCTTTAAAGAAATTTGCGCCAAACAATCAATTAAACCGTCAGACGAATCCATCATTGCATAAGGTTTTTTAGCTATTGAAGAAATTATAGAAGAAACGTTTGGATATAATTTTGGCGCTTTGTGATAATTTATAAAATAATTATCACAAACACCGTTAATTAAATCTTCTAACCCTTGAGCACTAGAGCCAAATTCGCCACAAAGCGCAACGACGTAATCTTTTTTAGCATTTTTTCTAGAAGAAATATTTTTGTTTGTACAATCTCCAAAAACAGTAACTGCAATAGTTAATTTATCAGCTTTTGTCAAATCTCCGCCAATTATTTTAATATTAAATTCATTTTCAATTTCATTCACTCCCGAATAAAATTCTTGAATGAACTTCTCGTCAAATTTTCCGCTCAAGTTTATTGTCGCATATTTAACAATTGCACCTGAAGCTAAAATGTCTGAAATATTAACCAAAAGTGCTTTTTTAGCAATTTCTTTAGCGTTCATAAAATTAAAAGAAAAATGCACATCTTCTACTAAACTATCAGAAGAAATTACCAAATTATACTCTTTTAAATACGCACAATCATCCCCAAGATAGCTTGGGTCATTGATGGTGTTTGAAATAATATTTAAAAATTTAAGCTCGTTATTCATTTTAATTTGCTATACAAACCAAGAAGTGCAAGTTTATAACTTTCTTTTCCAAAGCCTGCAACAACTCCTGTGCAGCCTGAAGCAGTATATGAAATTTTACGATAGTCTTCACGAGTGTGTGGATTTGAAAGATGAACTTCAACAGCCTTGATTTGAACCGCTTTCAGTGCATCCGCAATTGCAACGCTTGTGTGTGTATATGCAGCAGGATTAATTATTAATCCATCAAAATTAGAACTATTTTGAATTTTATCTACAATATCGCCTTCGTGGTTTGATTGATAAAATTCCATTTCAATTGATTCATCAACAGTTTTTGAAAAATTTAAAAGCTCATTATTGATATCATCCATTGTAGTTGAACCATATATTTCAGGCTCTCTTGTTCCAAGCATATTGATATTTGGACCATTAATTACTAAAATTTTCATATTTTCTTCCTTTATTTTTTAATTTTACCATTAATTAAAAAATTATCGCCAATTTGTTTAATTTTTATATTTTCCAATTCAATTGCACAGTTAACATCGTCGATTTTTATATTATCAACGAAATTTAATCCATTGCCGAAAATTTTAGGAGCAATAAACTGATTAATTTCATCCACAACGCCTGATTTTAATAATTGAGAATTAAATCCACTTCCAGCCTCAACCATAATTGAATAAATTTTTAAATCATACAACTTTTTAAATAAATTATTAAAATTTCCGTCAAATTCAATTTTTTCAATATGTTTTGGAACATCAATTTTTGAATTATTAACCAAAATCACCCTAACATCATCATTAAAAACGCTATAGTTCAAAGGAATTTTATTATTTACATCAAAAATAATTCTAATTGGAGATTTTTTATTTTTCAAACGAACATTTAATTTAGGATTATCTGCCAAAATTGTCCCAGAGGCACTCATTATTGCTTGATATTCACTTCTTAATTTTTGCACTTCATATCTTGCTTTTTCATTTGTAATCCACTTTGATTTACCATTTTCAAGCGCAATTTTAGCATCTAAAGTTGTTGCGGTTTTTAACATTACATAAGGCATTTTTGTTGAAATATTTTTCAAAAAAATCTTATTAAGCTCTTTTGCCTCTTGTTCTAA
>JAZUSV010000081.1:0-1582 GCA_045606885.1 Candidatus Gastranaerophilales bacterium
GACTTGTATTTTGATAACCCCGAAACCGCTTTGCTTTTTTTGAATAAATCTTTGATATTCATAACAACCCCCCAACTCTTTATAAAATTATATTTTAAAAAGTTTTGGCTGTCAATATCAAATAAAAATTTTGCAACAAAAAAAACCAAGCATTTTGCTTGGTTTTGAAATTTTGAACTAGATTGTTCTGTATGGTAAAAGAGCCATAACTCTTGCTCTTTTGATTGCGTTTGCAAGTTCTCTTTGGTGTTTTGCACAAACGCCTGTTGTTCTTCTAGGAATGATTTTACCTTTTTCTGTCATATATTTTCTGAGTTTTGCAACATTTTTATAGTCAATAACATCATTTTTTTCTACACAGAAAGCACAAACTTTTTTACTTTCTTTTCTAAATTTGTTAGGTGTTTTATCATCGAAAGAAGCATCTTTTTTGAATTTCTTTTCCATAATTATCTCCTTCTAGAATGGTAAATTGTCATCATCAATTGGTTCAAATTTGTTAACAACATCTGATTTACCTGATGACTTTGAACCAGATTCAGCTGGCTCAAAACTTTCTTCTGAATTAGAAGAACCTTTTGTTGACAAAAATTCAACTTCGTCAGCAACAACATCTGTTGAATATCTCTTTGTGCCATCTTGTGCATCATAACTTCTTGTTTGAAGTGAACCTACGATACCACACTTGCTACCTTTTTTGAGATATTTGTAACAGTTGTCTGCTTGGCCACGCCAAACAACAATGTTAATGAAGTCTGCTTCTCTTTCACCGTCTTGTCCAGCAAATCTTCTTTGAACTGCCAAACTAAATCTGCAAAGTGAAACACCGTTTGTTGTTGTGATTAATTCTGGGTCTCTTGTTAAATTTCCAACTAAAATAACTTTATTCATAAAATTCTCCTAATCAATTGTAACTATTATCTTGCTACAATCATTTGTCTAACAATATTCTTGTTAATGTTGAGTTTGCTTGTAATTGAAGCAATAGCACTGTCTTCTGCTTCAAAGTTAATCAAACAATAGAAACCTTCTGACTTGTAGTTGATTGGGTAAGCATATTTTCTAACGCCCCATTTGTCTGGTTCGCCTGCTTTTCCACCAGCTTTTGCAATAAGCTCAGATACACCAGCAATTACTTTTTCTCTTTCTTCTTCGCTAATGCTAGCATCAACGATGAACAACATTTCGTAATTTCTCATTATCTTGCCTCCTCTTGCACTCATTCGGTTTTAGATTTTTCACTAAAACAAGGAATTGTAAGCAAAGTATATCACATCAATTTTGTTTTTGCAAGTGCTTTTTTATTAATTTAGTTTTCATAATAAAATAATAATAGTTTGAGATTATACAAAGTAATTTGTATCAAATGTTTGTTTTTTATTAATCTTTTTAATAAAACAAAATAAAACTTGTTGTTGAATTGACTTTTTGTTTTGTTATGTTTAATATAATAAATATATAAAATATAATGAGGTAGCTATGTCTAATAAAGATACAAATGTTGAGTTGGAATCTGAAAACACAGTTCCAGAAAAAGTTGTTGCTCAACCAGAAAGCGAATCAAGTGCTGAGTTTGCTGAAC
>JAZUSV010000082.1:0-6506 GCA_045606885.1 Candidatus Gastranaerophilales bacterium
AGGGTTTTTATTCACCCAACGATTTAATTAAATCAATGAATATTATTGATAGAGCGCTAAAACTTGTTTCTTTAGCATATTGCCCAACTACATTGAATTTTGATAGTTGCTACAACCAATTTATGAAATTCAACTACAAAAGCATTGATCACTTTGTTTTTGACAAAAAAAGCAATCTTTTTTGGGATTTTCTAAAAGATAAGGCAATGCAATTCAAAAATGAAAATTATGATTTCATCGCAATTTCGCTTAATTCTTCAAGCCAAATGATTGCGGGTTTAACGCTTGGATATATGCTAAAAAAATATACAAAAGCACATATAAACATTGGCGGAAACTTTTTTGGAAGAGTTAAAGATGAAATTCTAAAAAGACCTGAATTTTCAAAGTTTTGCGACTCTTTATCAATTGAAGAAGGTGAAGGTCCAATTGTCGAAGTTGCAAAATTTGTGAATGGCGAAATTCCAATTGAAAAAGTGCCTAATTTAATATATTTTGCAAACGGAAAAGCGTTTGAAACCCAAAAAATGTGCCCAACAAGACAAAACGACATGGAAAATATAAATTTAGATGGATACGACCTAAAATCATATTTTTCTCCAAAAATTGTTATGCCATATCAAACCTCACGTGGTTGTTATTGGGGAAAATGCACATTCTGTGATCAAGACTTTGGTATGGAATTTAACGTTAAAGCTATATCAAAAGTGATTTCGCAGATGAAAGAATTAAAAGAAAAATACGGAATTACTCACTATGAATTCATAGACGAATCAGTTTCGCCAACATATTTAAGAGATTTATCCAAAGAAATTTTAAACACAGATATTAATCCAAGTTTCTTTTTAGATGCAAGATTAGAAACAGCATTCAGCGAAGAAGTGTTTGAAAACGCATCAAAAGCTGGATTAAAAATGATTTTATGGGGGTTAGAATCGGGCTCTCGAAAAGTAATGGAATCAATTAATAAAGGGATTGATTTAGATAAAAGATTTGACATTTTAAGCACATCAAACAAATATGGCATTTGGAATTTTGCCTTTATTTTCTTTGGTTATCCGCTTGAAACAAAAGAAGATGCAAAAATGACAATTGATATGCTATGCGAAAACCATAAAATAATTAATTCTTACGGTAGAAGTGTATTCACCATGGGTAAACACGCAAAACTTGCTCAAGAACCCGAAAAATATGGAATAACAAAGCTTTATGAAATTCAAGACGAATTTTCTCCAAGCCTTGATTTTGATTGTGTTGGAATGACGAAACAAGAGCTAAACGAAATTTTACAAGAATGCAAAACAAGATGTTATCAATATTACCAAAATCCACTATGGATGTTTTTAAGATTTAGAGAATGGCTATTTTTATATGTTGATAAACATGGTCTTGAATGGGTATCTAATTATAAGGTTAATTTAAAAGAGGCTTAAATGGATATTTTTGAAAAAATCGGCAAAAAATTCGGAATTATTAAAGAAGAAGAAATTGGAAGAGCTGAGCAATTTGCCCAAAGAAGAAACAATTTGAAATTAAACCTTGCTGTGCAAATGTATCAAAAAGGTTGCACCGACGAAGAAATTGACGAAGTTTTATCGATAATTCAAAGTGCCGAAGATGATATCCAAATTATCAAAAATAGCTTAATTGGAACAAATATTAACCCTGAAGGTGACCCAGGAAAACCTCTTTATGACGGCATTGATAAAATAAGAAAAAGACAACAAGAAATGCAAAAAGAATTAAACGAAGCAATTCAAAGAATTTTAAATAAGTAATCTATATTCTTCCCACAAATTAGCCGACTTAATACTTTCTTCTAAAGTTTTTTCAGGTTTCCAACCCAAAATTTGCTGTGCTTTTGTAGCATTTGCAGTTAACCTTGCAACATCACCTTCTCTTTTTGAAGCGATTTTAGTTTCAATTTTTTTATTTAAAACCCTTGAAACCGCTTCTAAAACTTCGCTTACTGAATAACCACAAGAACCCAAATTAAAAATATCGCTTTTGTTTTCCTTGTTCAAATATTCATAAGCTAACCTATGCGCAACTGCAACGTCTTGAACATCGACATAATCACGAATGCAAGTGCCATCAGGAGTTTCATATCTATTCCCATTGATTTTGAAAACTTCATTATTTTTAACAGATTTTAAAATACAAGGAATAAGATGATTTTCATTATCATGCCACTCGCCAATCTTTTCTTCAAAATTAGCGCCTATGACGTTGAAGTACCTTAATTTAATAGATTTTAATCCATAAGCTCCTTCAAAATTATCCAACATTTTTTCAACCATCAACTTTGAAACGCCATAAGGATTAATTGGATTTAGCGCACTTGTTTCTAATATAGGAAATTCTTTTGCTTCACCATAAATAGCTGCTGTAGAAGAAAAAATAATTTTAAAAACTTTATTTTTAACCATTTCACTGAGCAAATTAAAAGTTCCAAAAACATTATTCTCGTGGTATTTTGTAGGATTTTCCATGCTTTCTTTAACATCTGAATACGCTGCAAAATGAACAACAAAATCTATTTTATATTTTTCAAAAAGCGCTTTAATTTCAGACCGTTTTTTTAAATCGCCCTGAACAAAATGAATTTTATTTGAAAGTTTTTGCAAAGTCTCAATGATTTCAATATGTCCTGTTGATAAATTATCAAAAATCACAATTTCACTATTGCAATTTTTAACAAATTCAACTGCACAATGGCTTCCAATATATCCTGCGCCACCTGTAATTAAAATCATTTTTACCTTATCTTAAAGTTAATCCTACGATATTTTTTTCAAGTCCAGCTTTAATTTTGTTAACTTCGCCTTGAATTATATCATCAGTCATTGTTTTGTTTTCATCTTGCAAAGTAATTCTAAAAGCAAAAGATTTTTTACCTTGTTCGATATTGGCTCCTTCGTAAATATCAAACACTTTTGAACCTTTGAAAATATTTTTATCTGCAACTTTTTTAATTACTTTATTAATTTGCTCAACTGTTGTTTCTTTAGGTGCAAGCATTGCAATATCTCTTTGAACTGCGCCAAAAACAGCTAATTTCTTATATTTAACAGTAGTTGGAGCAAGAGAAGAAACAACATCTTCCAAATTTATTTCAAAAATATACAATGGTTGATTAAATTTTAATTTATCGCCCAAAATTGGATGTAGTCTTCCAATGAAACCAATTGGTTCTCGATTTTTTCCCAAAATAGAAATTGTTGCGCTTTGAGCTGGATGCATAAACTCATATTTTTTAATTTCTTCTTCACCAAATTGCGTCCAAACAATTCTTTTAGAAAGTCCTAATTTTTCAAACAACGCTTCTAAAACACCTTTAAGGGTGAAAAAGTCATCTTGTTTTTTGTTCAACAAGCTATTATTAACATTTCCAAAAATACATCCTGCAAGTTTTCTTGTTTCAACAACACCTGAATCATCTTGAGTAGCAGGAGAATTTTGGGTATATGTTTTTCCAATTTCATACAATCTGAAATTTTTATTGCCGTTATCAAAATTATTTTTCGCAACATCCAACATACTTGGATTTAACATTTGTCTTAATATTGAAAAATCGTCACTGTGTTGATTTAAAACTTTAACAGCAGTTTCAACATTGAGCGGTTGAAGATATGAATTTGCAAGATTATGTCCAATTAAAGAACTTGTAATAATTTCGTCAAATCCACAGCCAATCATTGTTTCGTTAATTGTTTTGATTGTTTTTGTATCAAAACTTATATCTGCACCTTGAGAAATATTTGGAATTTGAGGTGTAATTTTATCAAAACCATCAATTCTTGAAATTTCTTCAATCAAATCAATTTCTCTTTCAACATCTCCAATTCTATAACTTGGAACTAAAAATTTTGCAGCAAGTTCGTTTTTGCCAAGTAATTCAAATCCAAGATTTTGAAGAATTTCGATGCAACGTTCTTGAGGAATTTCAATTCCTAAAATTCTTTTAATTTCAGAGTTTTTTAGCGTAATTTCAACAGATTCTAGCTTGTCATTTCCAACACAAGAAACACCTACAAACTCAGCATTTGCATATTTTTGCAATAATTCAATAGAACGAGCCATTGCAGGTGCTACCATTTCGATATCAATTCCTCTTTCGTATCGAGCAGAAGCATCTGAACGATAGCCAATTGAGCGAGCAGATTTCCTGTTTGTATGAGGTGTAAAATATGCCGCTTCAAGAGCTATGTTTTTAGTATTGTTGTCAATTTCAGAATTTAAACCACCAAACACACCTCCAGCACAAACAGGTTTTTCTTTGGTTGCAATTACAACTGTTTGTTCACTTAATTTACGCTCTACTTCGTCAATTGTAATCAAAGTTTCATCATTTGTTGCATATCTTACGCAAAGATAATTATTTAATTTATCAAAATCAAAAGCATGCTGAGGTGTACCAAATTCAAGCATAATATAGTTTGTAATATCTACAATATTGTTAATTGGGCGCATGCCAGCAGATGTAACTCTTCTTTGAATAAAATCTGGAGAAGGTTTAATTTCTAAATTTTTCAATACTGCAACACTATAATATTTACAAGTTTCGCTGTCTTTAATTTCAACATCAAAATTGCAAGATTTTTTTGTTAATTGAGGTTTTTCAAATTTCATTTTGCGATTAAATAGCGCACTTAATTCACGAGCTATTCCTATCACAGACATTTGGTCTCCACGATTAGCAGTAGGTGCAACATGATATATAATTTCTTCAGATAGATTTAAAACTTTCTCTAAAGATTGATTTAACTCAATTTCACCAAAAATTCTATTCAAAACAAGAATTCCATCTTCTTCTTGCATATTGGACAAACCAAGCTCATCTTGAGAACACAACATGCCTTGTGATTCAACACCACGAATTACAGCAGGAGTAAGTTCAAATTGTTCTCCTGTTTTTCTATCTAAAACTTTTGAACCAACAGACGCATAAGGAATAATTTGCCCCACTTCAATATTTTGCGCACCACACACAACTTTCTTTTCAACTCCACCCAAATCCAATGTTACAAGGTGCAATTTATCAGCATTCGGATGATTATCAATTTTTATAATTTTTGCAGTTCGAATATTTGTAAACGACGGTTTTTTATACTCTACCTCTTCAACTTCTAAACCAGACATTGTAAGATTATGAGCAATTTGTTCTGGAGTAATTCCAACTAAATCAACATATTCGTTTAACCATTCGTGTGAAACTTGCATATTTATTCCTTTATTTTAATGTATTTATAAAAAAATTATATTACAAACATAAAAAACCGACTTCTAAAGTCGGTTTTCATATAAATAAATTAAAACTATTTTTATTGTTCGGTTTTATCTGTTTTTTTAACACTCATTAATTTGTCAAATAAAATTCCAGCTGCCGTGCCTGCAGCTACACCTGCTGCAACCCATTTGATTTTAGTATTTTTAGCCTTTTTCAACAAATCTCCAGCTTTTGCTGATAATGCTTTAATTTGTTTGCTACACATTTTTGGAAAATCTTCACCAGCTTTTTTTGTAACCTTTGCCATTATTTTTTTGACTTGTTTACCTGGTGTGTTTGCGCTAATCAATTTTTCCAAAGCTTCATCTGCACGAGAATTTACATATACATCTTTTGCCTGCGCTAATATTGGAGCTGCTTTTTTAATTCCCGCATTAATACCCAAAGTAGCACCAGCGGCTGCACCAAAACCTGCACCAATAAGCGTTGTATCGTAATTTTGTTGAGTAATCATAAAACACACCTTTTTTTCACTACCTATATACCATATAAAAACATTCATTAAAAAGAAATTGCCATATGTTTAAAAAAACTTAACAAGTTTATATAACTATTTCAATCTCGTTTTTATAAGTCACATAACCCAAATATGTATTTGGAGGTTTTTTAAGATTTTTTCTTTTTGTCATAATAATTGACGCCTTGCCACCGTCACGAGCTTTTGAGTTTTCTTTCGTTAATTTTGCACAAAATTCAAGCACATCTGGCGTTGGTTCTTTTTTATTGTTTGGAATTTTTAAAACAACATGACTTGAAGGAAAATTTTGCCCATGAAACCACAAATCTTCACCACTAGCAATTTTTGAAATCAAATAATCATTTTGTTTATTATTTTTACCAATATAAATTTCATAACCCTTATATTCAACTTTTTCAATTATGATTTCGATTTTTTCTTTTTTATCTTGAATATAACCAAGGTCAATAAGCTCATTTTTAATTTCTTTTAATTCGTCAAATGTCTTTGCATTTTCAATATTAAACATTATTCCTTCAAGATATTCACTCTTTTCTTTTGCTTCGTTTGTTCTTTTCAAAGAGTGTTCATAAGCCAAGCGAGCTTTTTTATACATTTGATAATATTTTTGCGCATTTTGATTTAAATCAAGCGTTTCATCAAGTTCAATATTTTTTATAAGTTCAGGATTTGAATACATATAAGACATAATCAAATCGGCATTTTCTTTGTATTTGTCAGCCTTAGATGAATCAGGGG
>JAZUSV010000083.1:0-3409 GCA_045606885.1 Candidatus Gastranaerophilales bacterium
GATGTTTCAAATTTTGTTTTGTTGTAATAGTTTAAATCTTTGGTCGGTAGTTTGAATTTTTGATTTTTGTATTTATTTGGTAAATACAATGTGAAATAATCGTCTTTATATGCTATAAACCAATTGTTTTCTTTTTGCAATTCTTGCGCCATTGCATAAAAGTTTTCCATAATTAAAATGTCGTGATGAAATTCTTTGAAAAATTCTTTATGATTTTTCATTGTTAAAGCTTCGCCCATTTTGTTTATTAGCTCGTTATCATAAACTTCTTCGTATCTTCCATCCATAAATACGTGATTATTTGGATATAGTTTGTAAATAACATAGCTTCCAAGGTGTAAATTTGTGAAAATATTTCCTTTTATGTTGTTTTCTTTTAGAAATTCAACGCAAAAAATTGGATATTGGCTAGCTTTAACTTTGTTGATAAATTTAAAGTCCCACAAATGCGAAATTGTAGAAATTAAAATTAATATAAATAAAACAACTTCTTTTGTTGTATCTAATATTTTTGGAAGTTTTTTATTGAAGATGTTATAAAAATCTAAATAGCACAAAGCTAATACGCTGTATGTGAAAAATACGTGACATCTCAGAGCTTTTAGAGCAATTAAGGTTACAAACAAAAGCAAAAGATATTTTGTTTTATCTGCATTTTTATATGCAGTTAACAGAGTGTTTTTTGCAATATTTTTTGAAATTGAATAAACAAACAAGAAAACAGCAGGAAAGAAAAACATTTTAAATTTTAGCATGCTATGAATAAATTGTTTGTTGAAAAATGCGCTTTGCCATTCAATTATGTGCACCCTGTTTAATTTAAAAGCGTCAATTATGTATGCAATATACTCTATTCCGTACGGATTTATTAAGGTTGTTAGTGTGGATGATAAAAAGGTTATTAAAAAATAGATATATGCTTTTGACTTTTTGTCGTTTAAAAATTCTCCTACAGCAAAAATCAAAACAAGTGCTAAACCAAGAACAAACCCACCATGGATGTTTGCCCAAACAATGTTTAATAAAGGAAAGCACCACAATAATTTATATTCTTTGTTTAATTTTATTCTTCTTAAAAGGTATAAATAAAGTGCAAAGAAAAAGAATGAAAAAGATTGACATCTAATTGTTGAAAAAAAAGTATATGAGATTGATTGAATTGCAAAAAAGAAAAATAAAAAATTTAATTTAACATCTTTTTTTTCAAGTTGAATTGTTTTAATTGCCAAAAACAATGTAAAAAATATAATTAGCGATTTAAAAAGATATATTCCAACATCACCAAGGTAGTTTTGAATTAAATAAAAAATTAAACTTGAACCCCATTCGTGATCAACAAAATTATGCGTTGTTCCGTATGAATAAAAGTCTTGAGAAAAAAGAGTACCTGTTTGAAAATAACTTTTTCCAACAATTAGTCTTGCCCAAAAATCGTAATCTATTGAGCAGTCAATTGTTCCAAAAAGTAAAACAAACAGGATTAGTGTTGCATAAAACAAAAAATTCATAACATTTATTATAGTATAAATTTTTTGTTTAAGCTATTATTAACTCTAGGAGAGAATACAATGGAAAATAAAATAAACGAAATTAGAAACCTAGCATTAGCAGAAATTGAAAAAGCGGTGGATTTAAAATCACTTGATGAAGTTAAAAACAAATATCTTTCAAGAAATTCTGAATTTAATAATTTAAAAAAAGGCATGAAAGATTTAACTCCAGAGCAAAGACCTGTTATTGGTGCATTGTTGAATAAAGTTTCATCAGAATTGGAAAAATTAGTTAACGATAAAAATGATATTTTTTATAAAAAAGAATTAAACGAAAGGCTTTTAAAGGAAAAAATTGACGTAAGTGCTGACGGTGAATATCTTTCTGTTGGGCATGTACATCCTTTAACTCAAACAGTCAATGAAATTGTTGAAATTTTCCAACATCTTGGTTTTTCGCTTGTAAATTCAGAGTATTCTCCAGAGGTTGAAGTAGAAAAAGTTAACTTTGATATGTTAAATTTTCCTGCTGAACATCCTGCTAAAGATATGCAAGACACATTCTATTGCGAAGGCGCAAGCAATGTTATTTTAAGAAGTCAAACTTCAAATTCTCAAGTTAGACAGATGCTAAATTCTAGACCTCCTATTAAAATCATTTCTCCTGGCAGGGTATATAGAAACGAATCTGTATCTGCAAGAAAAAATAATTTGTTCCATCAAATCGAAGGTTTGTATGTAGATAAAAACGTTACAATGGCGCAACTAAAAGGCGTTTTAAACGAGTTTGTTCGTTTATATTTTGGCTCATCTCGACCAACAAGATTTAGAAGTAGCTATTTTCCTTTTACAGAACCTTCTGTTGAAATTGATGTTCAATGTATTATGTGTCAAGGAAAAGGTTGTTCTGTATGTTCTGGAACAGGATGGCTTGAAATTTTAGGTGCTGGTATGGTTGATCCAAACGTGCTAAAAGGTGTAGATATTGACCCTAATATTTATTCAGGTTTTGCTTTTGGCATGGGTGTTGAAAGATTAACGATGTTAAAATATGCAATTGATGATATTAGGCTGTTCTTTAACAATGACACTAGATTTTTGAAACAGTTTTAATCGCCCTGCCGGTGCTAAATCGACAATCTGTTGAAGATTGGCGATAGCACTACAAATGCGACGTAGGACAATTGAGGCTGTTGAGCGACAAAGCGAAACAAGAGCCGAAATGCCCACAGGAGCAAAAATCGCCCTGCCGGTGCTATATCGACAAAGTATATAAAATATAAAAAGCCCTCAAAATGAGGGCTTTTTAATATATAAAATCAACTATTCTTCAGTTTCTTCTGGAGTTTCTTCGCTTGCTTGCGTTAAAAGAAAGTTTACAATAGACTCGTCGAATTCATCTCTTGATAACATTCCGTCACCATTTACATCTAAATCTTTATCTGCCTCTAATAATGATTCTTTTATTTCTTGGAATTCTGCTAATTCGTATACTCGGTTTTTAGTTGCTAACATTCTTGTTAAAGCAGTTTCTTCTTGACCTATGATTACTGAATTGATAACTTTATCATATTCATCTTCATCAACTAAACCGTTTTGGTCCTCATCTGCAAGTTTCCACATTGCTTCTTGAATGGATTCTTGGTCGTATTCTGTAACCACACCATTTTTAATTGCTTCTGTAAGAACACCTGTTGCAACACCTTTTATATATTTTGCTAAGGAATTTCCGAAAAGTAAATCGTCTGTTCCTAATTGTTGCGCACAATCTTGTAAGTACTCGCTTGTTGAAGCGTAACTATCAAAAGTAAACTCTCCTGCTGGAGTTTTTACAGTTCTTTTAGCTTCGATTGAATTTGGGTTAATAATGGCAGCGGCAATAGAATTTTTAAACATTTTCTTTCTCTCTTTCTTTTTCT
>JAZUSV010000084.1:0-4420 GCA_045606885.1 Candidatus Gastranaerophilales bacterium
TTAACTTTTAAACAAGAAGATTTTTATAAAAATATAAATTTACACATTCATTCAAACTTTTCAGATGGTTCTGAAGATTTTGATAAATTAGTTGAGCAAGCTAAAAAATTAAACATGAAATACATAGCTCTTACCGACCACAATTGTGTTTTAGGGCACAAAACTACGAAATATAAAAATGACCCGATTTTAATTAAAGGTGTTGAATTTGATTGTTTTTACAAAATGTCTCTTTTGCATATTTTAGGTTATGGAATAGACGTTGAAAATGAAAAAATAAACGCACTTTGTGCCAAAAATGAAAAAGAACAAAAAAATGATTTTATTAGAATATTAAAATCTCGTCATCCTAAAAAAGTCATTGAAGCTATCCATGATGCAGGTGGGATTGCGGTTTTAGCTCATCCTTGTTGTTGCAATGTTTTTAATTTGGATAATTTTGTTTCAAATTTAGTTAAGCTTGGATTAGATGGAATTGAAACATATTACCCTTATGATAGGTTAAGAGGAATAGTAAAATTTTCATCAAAAACTTTGCCACTAAAATTAGCACAAAAATACAATCTAATTAAAACAGGTGGTTCTGATGAACATGGGAAATTGATTAGCTAATTTCTTTATATAAAGTTGAATATTGCAAATAATATTCTTCAGGATTTTCTTTTGCTGCTCTTATAATATTTTCAATTTCAACAAATTTTTTCGCTAGTTCAGGGTCAAATTGTGAACCTGCGCATTTTTCAATTTCGTTAATTGCTATGTCGTGGTCTAGCGCTTTTCTATATGAACGAGTAGAAGTCATCGCATCATAAGTATCTGCAATAGCTATAACACGAGCTGAAAAAGGAATGCCAATCCCGCTTAATTTATCAGGATAACCGTTGCCGTCCCAACGTTCGTGGTGGTGTTTAACCCCTGGGGAAATATCGTGTAATTTTTTAATACTTGCAATTAATTTTTCGGAATTTGCAGGATGAGATTTCATAATTGTAAATTCATCTTCTGTTAGTCTTCCAGGTTTACACAGAATTGCTTGCGGAATGGCAATTTTGCCAATATCGTGTAATAAACCTGCTGTTTCAATGCGCTCTAATTCAGATTCAGGCACACCTAATTCTTTAGCTAAAATAATTGAATATAGTGTTACTCGCATTGAATGACCGTGGGTATATGGGTCTTTTGCGTCAAGTGCACAAGCAATTGATTTTATTGTTTTATAAAA
Source organism: Candidatus Gastranaerophilales bacterium (assembly GCA_045606885.1). Lineage (GTDB taxonomy): Bacteria > Cyanobacteriota > Vampirovibrionia > Gastranaerophilales > Gastranaerophilaceae > RUG14156. Next base: position 1,223 of record JAZUSV010000084.1, read on the forward strand.
CAACTCTTTTAAATCTTTTAAAATTAACGATTTTGAACTTGCAAGGTCAAATTTATCTAAGCCATTTTTAACCGCTTCTTGAAGTTCATCAGGGTTGAAAGGTTTTAAAATATATTGGAATAAATTACATTTGTTAACAGCGTCAGTAATAATTTCAATATCTGAAAAACCTGTTAAAAGTATTTTAATTACGTCAGGGGCAATTAAATTCGCTTCTTCTAAAAATTTTGTTCCTTCCATAATGGGCATTTTATGGTCTGAAACAATTAAAGATACATCGCTTAAATTTCTTTTTAAAGTTTCTAAACCTTCAAGACCGTTTGAAGCCGTTAAAATTCGATATTTGCCACGAAATGTCCTTTTTAATAATTGAAGATTGTTAATTTCATCATCAACGATTAAAATTGTATGTTCATTATGAACGCTTGTAGCGCTAATTAAATCTCCGACACTATTCAAAAAAAGGTCATTTTTGACGTTTAACACATTCATATCCTCTTTTTACCATGGCATATATCGGCATAAATTTTTAAAACTTTAATTTTGTATTACATTTTCTTAATATTATAAATTACCCTTGTTGATGTAACAAGTGCTGCAAATAATAATGCCAAGGCTAAACCTATCCAAAAACCTTCTAAAACAATATTTTTATTGTATGCCAAATACATAGCTGTTGGAATTGCAATAATTAAATATGCTCCAAGCATAGTTAAAGCTATTATTTTTGTATCTTTTAAGCCTTTTAAAATTCCAACACAAGCTCCTTGAATACCGTCAAAAAATAAAAATGCCATTGCAATAACTATTATTTTTTCAGTTAGTGCAATTACTTCAGGGTCTGTTGAAAATATTTTCGCAATAGGTTCAGAAAAATTACCCAAAATTAAAAATGAAACAATACAGATGCATATAACAACGAATACATTTGCAATTGAATATTTGATAATGTTTTCTTTGTCTTTCCTTCCGTTATAAAAGCCGATTTTGATGCTTGTAGCATTAGAAACAGATAGCACCACCATAAAGGTGCAATTTGCAATTGCCAAAATAATATTGTGCACTGCAGCATATAAAGCAGAAAATTTTCCTATTAAAACAGCTGTTAAATTAAATCCTAAAAATTCAAAAAATATTGCCAATGAGATTGGTGCACCCGTTTTTAGCAAATCTTTAATATATTTTTTAGATATTGCAAATGCGCCTTTAAATAAACGAATGCAATATATAAGCATAAATAGTGTAACCAAAGTTTTTGAAACTAAAGTTGCTATTGATAAGCCCGCAACTCCCATAGCAGAAATTGAATAAAATCCAAAATCAAATCCAAAAGTTAAAATTATATTCAAAACTACGTTTAATAAAACCATAACAAGCATCAAAACATTTGCAAAAACAACTTTTTCGTATGCTTGTAAAAATTCTTTTATTGCAACAAAAATAGCAGAAGGAAAAACGCTCCACGAACAAATTGCAATGTATTCTTTAACGTATGGAACCATGTCTGAATCTAAGCCAATTAAATCAACGCATTGAAGCAATCCAAGCAAAATTAAAAAGAAAGGAATTGAAACAATGAGCGAAAATAAAATTGTTAGCTTAAAATACTTTTTGGCAGGCTCGTTTTTTCCTCTTAAGTTGGCTATTACAGGGCTAACGCTTAAAATTAGTCCAATTGCACCAATAGTTATGGTCATAACAATTGCACTAGCTACACTGATTGCGCCTAAGGCAAGTGTTGAGTATCTTCCTGCAACTGCACTATCTGCAAAACTAATTAAAATATGTGAAATATTACCGCCCAAAATCGGCAAAGATAATTTAATTAAATTTAAAATTATTTCTTTATATTCGCGAATTTTATTCATTTTATATTGATTTTCCTGTGTTTAAAATATCTTTTTCGTCTAAAAGATATTTTATTTTTTTCATTGTTGTTAGTGCGTTTTTATCTATGGCTGATTTTAAATATTTTTTCTTTTGTATGCCTATGCCATGTTCTCCCGATAGAGTTCCTTCTATTGATATAGCATAGTTAAATAATTCGTCTTTTAATTTTTCAAAATTTTCTTTTTCTTCTTTATTTTCTAAATCTAGCGCAAAATTAGGATGAATGTTGCCATCTCCGGCATGTCCCATAATGGCAGTAATAATGTTGTATTTTTTTGCTAATTTTTGTGTTTTTTTAACAAAATCAACAATTTTTGATTTTGGAACGACGATATCTTCGGTAATAACATTTGGTTTTAGTTGAGTTAGAGCAGAAAAAGCACTTCTTCGAGCCTTCCAAATGTTTTCGTTTTCAATATCATTTTTTGCTTGAACAATTGAATCAGCACCTGATTTTTCTAATATTTCTTTTAAAATTTCAAGCTCATATTTAACGCATTTTTCAAAACCGTCCAATTCAATTAAAAGCATCGCTTCTTTGTCGGTTTTAAAATTGCAAGGATGAAATTTTTCAATTGTTTGGATGGTAAATTTATCAATTAAATCCAGCGTTGAAGGTATAAAACCACTGTTAATAATATTATTTACACATTCGCTTGCACTAATTAAATCGTTAAAATAGCATAATGTTAAAAGACGAGTTTGTGGTTTTGGGATTAGCTTTAGCGTTGCTTTTGTGATTAAACCAAGTGTTCCTTCGCTTCCCACAAAAAGGCTTGTTAAATTGTATCCTGTAACGTTTTTAGAAAGATTTTTTGCTGTTTCGATTATTTCGCCATTAGCCAAAACAACTTCTAAATTAATCACATAATCTTTGGTATTTCCATATTTAAAAGTTCTTGGTCCTCCTGCACACAGTGCAATTGCACCTGCTACAGTAGAAACTGCCAAATTTGAAGGGTCGGGCGGAAAGAAAAGATTTAATTTGTCTAGCTCTTTATTTAAGTCTCCAATAACTGTGTTTGGTTCAACTATTGCAGTTAAATTTTCTTTGTTAATTTCAAGAATTTTATTCATTTTTGAAAAATGTATAACAATGCAATTTTCAACAGGGCGAGTTCCTCCGCAATGATTTGTACCTTGTGCTCTAGGAACGATTTTTACATCATTTTCAAAGCAAATTTTGGCAATTTTTGAAACTTCTTGTGTATTTTTTGGAAAAACCACCGCCAAAGGTAAAATAACTTCTTTTGGATTTTGAGAAGTGTCATGCGCATAAACATATAAATCTTCTTTTTTAAAAAGAAC